>JBKSNB010000001.1:0-4886 GCA_046882025.1 Alphaproteobacteria bacterium
ACGATTTAGCAATGTTTTTAATAGATTTGGTTTTGATGTTTTTATTTTATTAATTTTTTTTATATTACTTTCACGTTTTTCATTATATGGTTGGGCGGTTTCTGACCGCAGGCGTTTTAATACTGCGTTCGCCGATTCGTCACTGATACTGACCCCGGATGCGCCATATTTTGCACGTTGTTGTGACAACGCTTTTTTAACAAGGTTTGTTTTGGTCTTTTCATCATTTGCAATTTCTTGCAATATTAATTGCCTGTCGTTATCTGCTATTTTTTTAGATTTATTATAATTCAAAATTTCTGTTACATCAGATGCAAGTTGTCCCATATTAAAAACTCCTTAGGTTTATATTTTATATCGTCCGTATACGGTTACAGACAATACGGTTATTGGTAATGATTCTGTGCCATGTATATGCCACATTGGTGTCATATAATCACAACACGAACCCAACTGATTTATTGATACGTCCCCGGTAAAACCGTCTGATTCAGGGGAATATATGTTATTCGGCAATGTTATGCGCTGCGCATTTATAGAAATTGATTTTGTATTCATAATACGCGCAGATATTTTATGAATATGCATATTTTGTATATTATGCCCAGACGCATTCATTGGCAAAGATGCCGCGTTGTATGCAAATGCATGTGTTTCACAATCCATCAATTCATCAGATGAAAATTTTTCCAGGTTATATACAGATTCGCGTTGGACAATAACATAGGTATTGCCATCTACAACTGCGACAGATAAAAAATTACCCGATGTTGTATATTTGCCCCACCCTGCGATATTCAACGCTGAATTATAATTTAATACACTGATTGTTCCATCGTTAAGAACCACAAACAATTTATGCGTATTTGCATTGTACGCGATATCCATAATTCCACCAAGGATATGTTTAGAATATAAACATAAATCTGTAGCATTATAATTTTGTGTTAAATCATCTAAATCTAATTCACGAATATCGTGTTCATTAGACGAAACAAAAACAGTTTTACCTTCTATTTGTTGTGGCGGTAAATTTCTGACCGATACACTGCCCACAGATGTATGCTGTTTGACATCTATATTCGATGGTGTTAATGGTTTACTAGAAATCGCCCATTCCCCAACGGATGTAAGGATTTGTAAATTATCACTGCTGACGATGGTGCAAATTTGTTGACGTTCCTGCGATAATAGTGTCAATGAAATAGCATCATCATCTAAACCCGTTCCTGCGCTAAAATCGTCATGTTTTCCAACATGTGACATCCAAACTGTTCCAGGCAACGATGGCGATCCACCAAAAATCAATCTGTCCTGATAAAACGATATTGATATAGGCCATCCTCGATGCGCGCTAAATACAGATTCGGTCCAATCTGTAACGGGTTCAGCCGGCGGCACAAACGTTTCACCTAAAAATGCCGTTACTTGCGTGGAGCTAATATAAGATGTAATTATCCACTGTTTTCCCATTAAAAAAATATATGTTGCTATGCTATCTGGGGTCCAAAAATCCGTATTCGTTGTAAATGTTGCATATGTGTTGCCCTGCGAACTGGACGATACGGTTATTTTTATATCCTTGGAATCATCAAATCTGGTACGTGGAATATTCATAAAACCACTGGCGTCGGTTGAAAAACCAAATTGCGACAACGAAAAACTATTTCCTAATTTTTCTAATATTTGGGGTCGATACTGCGGATGCACAAACATCATCGTGCCAGAACGCTGGGCATATTGTATTTTTGGAATATCTGTTGCTGACCATGGCGACAAGATATCTGCAACGATAATATCCTGTTTGTAAATTCGCAGACGCAAATCTGTCAAAACCAATAAATAATTATTGTTTTCATCAACGGAAAATGGAATTAATCGACCATATTCACCGATAGCATCAATTAGTTTTAATCCCTGACGACGTGTTAAGCCCCCCCCAGGTGTCATATCCATATTTTCCAGTTTAGACAAACCATTTAGATTGCCACAAGAAAAAAATTCTGGCGACACTTCACCAATGGAAAACGTATTTTGAGTTTTTATAAAATTTGTCATACGATTCACCCTTTACTAAAATCTGGCGTTTATTAACGAAAAATTGTCAATATTGTTTGGAATTGATGTTGTGCTGTCTATAAATTTTGCGGTTTGAAACTCTGAATCATACAACGCAATTAACATACGCATTATGGTTTGATCACTGGTCAGTGGTATACAAAATTCTATGGCCAATTTTGTTGCGGCCAAAGATATAAAATAACTTGGGAAACATTCAACAGGAACCCGCGTCAATGCAACGACACTTATATTATCTGCATCAGAAAATATTTTATTTCCTATTACCTGACCATTACAATGCAATATACGCAAAACATTCGCTGGAATTATAAATTCACCATTTTCATCTGGCACTAAATCAATTTTTTTAGTTGCGAATCGCCATGGGTGCATAGTTATTAGTGTATCTATAACCGAATCAAATAATGTTCGCGCCAGTTGTGCTGGGGCACTATCATCATCCCATGTTTGAATTGGTTTTTCACCCAATTTCAACAGCGCCATAGAACATAAATCTATTTTAGTAAGCATCTTTTATTCCCCCTTTTATAAATAATGTGGTCAATTGGGAACGACCAATTGACCACTAAATACAGTTAATTAATCCAATGCCGCAACTGTAACAACACCTTCTGCAACAGATACAGTTTTGATACTGGTTTTATCAGATGCATTTATGATAACTAAATCGCCTGTATTCATTAATGTTTGAACATTATTGAAATATCCACTGGCGGTAATTGTTGCCATTGTGACGTTTTCTGAATAATGCCATAACGTAAATCCGTTTGCATACGCAATAACCGATAAATTTTTATTTTGAAATGCCATGTGTTCGTCCTTTGTTTATTATTGTTTTATTTAAGCTTCGCCGCATTTCATGCAGACAATTCCATCATTGTCAATCAACACTGCACCTTGGGACATACTGTTGCTGATAAAGTGTGCTGCACGTTCACCATGCCATGAAATATCTGTTTTAACTTCTTGACCGCACGCATGACCAATACTTGATGCATGATAAAGGAAGCAATTACGGTTTGTGCTGGACAATGGTAACGCATTATACAGAACCCAATTTATACCCAACCACTTTCTGGTTTCAAAACCATTAATATACGGTGCACTATCGCCGACATAATCAGCAGATGAAAATTCTGATATTCCCAACAATTCATTCCACTGTTTAACACCAATAACGGCAAAACGACGACCATCATCTGGAACATCTTTTTCATTTAATTTTTCAACCGCAGACAAAATTAATGATTTCGTTAATCCTGTTGAATAATCACCAACATATGTTGTTGCATTATTCATCGCGCCAACAATCAATTCATCTGTTTTACGCCCTAATGCATACGCACCCGCAGATGCCACAACGCGACGTTCATCAACATTAATTTTTAATTCATCCATCGCATCAACCCAATCACCGGCGTAATAATCTTGCAATGAACATTCAACTGGCGTGTGATTCAAATTCATCACAGGAACGATACCATGACGCGATTTTGTACTTGCTGTACCACGACCAATTTTTTGGAATGTTGTAGATTGACCAATAACATTAGATTTTGTACGAACGGTTGAACGCAATTTTGTGCCCATTTGTTGATATGCCAAATGAACATCGGCCTCGAATTGTTTAACAAAGGCCTGGTCTATAGATGTAGACATTTATATATTCCTTTTTATTTTAATAGATTGAACATTGATGCAAAACGCATCGACAATAATTTTGTTTTTTAGGTTATGCAAATATATATTGCGCCCAACAACAAAACACTGGGTCCATCAGGATTATCCAGAATATATTTAGTTGGACTATATTTATCCAACTAAACATATTAAAATGCCCGAAAACAAACGTCTTCGGGCATCAAACCAATAACACATAAATGTTATTTATTATTTTTTCTTGCAAACTTTTTTTGCAGGTGCTTTCTTAGCCACTGGTTTTTTTGCAGCAACTTTTTTAGCAACTGGTTTCTTTGCAACTACTTTTTTTGCAACCGGTTTCTTTGCAACTACTTTTTTAGCGACTGGTTTCTTTGCAACTACTTTTTTAGCAGCTGGCTTTTTTGCAGCGACTGGTTTCTTTGCAGCAGCTGGTTTTTTTGCAGGTGCCTTTTTAGCAACTGGCTTTTTTGCAGCGACTGGTTTCTTTGCAGCAGCTGGTTTTGCTTTTTTGAATAATGCCATTATTCTCTCCTTTCATTTTTTGGATAGAACAAATTTATTTTTGTTCTTGATTAACATTTTATATGAAAGAAAAAAATTAGTAAAGCATAAAGTGCATTTTTTTATTCAGAATATAATTTTTTAAATCCATTTTCTATTTTACGAACATATTCAGGATCATTATCACGCCAATATTTTGGATCATTCATCATACGTCTTAAATCGTCATCAGATAAATTTTCATTAACATTTTTGTCCGTTTCTATTGATGGTTCCATTGACTGCATCATCCTGTAAACACTTTGTATTCCCTGGGCTGTAGCGCATAGTTCATCAAACGCATCACGTGGTAAAAACTTTTCACCGAATGCGTTTATTTCACGCAATGCATCACGCATTTTGTCATTGCCACCAAAAAATTTTTCTAATTCTGCAAATTCATCTGATTCTTTTTGCGCAGAAAAAATTTCTGATAACACAGGTGTTAAATAATCATTTGCAACACAATAAATTTGTTCAACTTGTTTTTTTGTTAATCCCATGTCATAAAATTTTTCACGTAACGATTCGTCATCGAACAATTTATTTGTTGGATATTCATTTGCATTTTCTGGGACACCAATTGCACGATTGAATTTTTC
>JBKSNB010000002.1:0-1580 GCA_046882025.1 Alphaproteobacteria bacterium
AAAAATTGCGTATGTGGAAAATAAGTTGTACCTTTGCAGCGTGAAATGAAAAAATCGAGCCCTTTTGGGCTAAGAAAAATGTGAAGATTATGGAAGTATTTGTTGGAAATCCAAAAGTTAATGTCAGTATTAAATCAACAAAAGGACAAGATATGAAAAATGTAAAAAACTTGTTTGGTTTTAATAAAATTAAATCTAAAAAGAACAAGACTTTATTGCTGGCGGGTTTGATTGGGTTGATGCCTGCTTGCAAAGAACAGGTAAATGAACCAGAAATTACCCCAGAACGTCAAACCAGTTTTGCAAGATGTGATTCACCTATGGATAATATGCCGGTTGATTTGTTTATGAAACACGTTCCAGATGTTGAAAATGTAAAATTTTGTCAGCCAAGGGAAAGTGAAAACTATATCTGTTTTTTTACAGCAAACGGCGACATCAATAAAATGACAGAAAAACGTGATGTAGCACGAAAAGGTACAGATATTTTGTATCCGTTGAATTTCACCAGAACAGATAACCAATCTGTAGATGGAACTGCACATTTCGTATCAGAACAAACATATACATTATCTGTTTCTTATAAAACACAGGACAATGAAACGCGCACATGGGTTGCCGAAAATATTCCTGAATCTGAAAAAGGTTTGTATTCAGTTGGTGTGACAACATTGGCTGTCCGTATGAGAGATTCTATTTTAAGCAGAAATCCAAAAGAACAAGCACATGCAGATAGTGTTTATTCTCATATTAAATCTGGGGTTAATCGGGAATGGACAACAAATGCCCCATTTACAGTCCAATTTAATTCTAAGGGGGTGCAACAGGGGTTGCAACATTCTGATTTTGGAACATTTACATATACAGATGGCACAGCATCTGAAACACAAATGTATTCTGCAATAAACGAGGAATATATCACAAGTGTTTTGAATTGTTCTGAAACATCAATGAAAGCAACTGCTTTCGCAAATGTGAAAAGACGCGGTCCAGATGGTGACGGTCCACAATTGGTGCTTAGCACGGGTAAAGATTCCGCCAGATATACCATTGATGCGGCAAAAAACGAAACAATTGTTATGCCTTTTAAAAATTGGTACAAAGTCACAATTATCAGGAGCCCTTATGGTCATTTGTATTCATATATGGAAGATTCTGCAAATGTTGTTCCAGCACAATGGCAATTTATACATACAGGTGAAGTTGAAAACGGATATGTAGAAAAAAATTTATCAAACGGTTTGTTTACTATGACTGGTTTACGCAGAATCGATGGACAAAGTGGTATCAGAACCGAGTATTCAAGGGGTATTTCCCCAGACCCTGATGGCAAGATAGAAGTTGCAGGTCAGGGATACAGGGAAGATTTTACAGGAACTGACCGTGTTAGTTTTACTTTCTGTTTTGGCGGTACAGACCGCACAAATGGTGGTGGTACAACAACAGGACTTGAATTGATTTACTGTACGCCACAGCGTCAAAGATAAATTTATTCAGGTAAAAATACATGCATTGACCAACTCTAATTTACCCTCCCTATAAACAGAGAGGGTAAATTGTTGATATACAATCCTTGCATG
>JBKSNB010000003.1:0-4316 GCA_046882025.1 Alphaproteobacteria bacterium
ACACGCACAAAATTGTGCGTGCTAAAATAAAAAAACTGCCCCAATGTGCAGCTATAATTTCCCCTATCTATGTGTGTAATGATATCATAAAATGAAATTAAAGTCAAGCATATTGTTTCTGATTCGGTGTTTATATTACTATTTCGTCACCATACACCAAAAAATATTTAGATTCGCGCCGCAAAACTAACGCACCATTTTCATTTATACCGATTAATTCTGCTGGGGCACCTTGATATTTTATTGTTTTATTTAACCCAATTGCCAAATCCATCCAACGCGCCCTGACCGCGGCAAAATCTGTATTTATCCACTTGGTCATATTTTTCATCAATTTAGCCAACACATCTTCGCGTGACACATTAACAAAATCAGACATTTTTGTTGTTTCATATTTTTGCAACATTGGACAATTATTTATATTTATCCCTATACCAACGACAACAAACCGAGAATAATATTCTATTAATATCCCTGCAATTTTTTTCGATTCAATTAAAATATCATTTGGCCATTTTATGCGTGGCAACAAACCGAATGAAATTAATGTTTCTGCAACAGCAATCGCAACAGAATATGCCAACCGCGCATCGCGTTCATCGCACGCATAAATAAAACTGGCATATAAATTGCCATGATGCGAAATCCATGTTCGGCGAAAGCGCCCCCGACCAGCACTCTGGGCATCTGCAACAACCACTGTATTATGCGTTGCGTTTCCTTGGGCAATCATATCATGCGCATAGGATTGTGTACTGGATATTTTGCCAACAGAAATTAATTTATAGTTTGCCAATTATATATTTTCCGTTTTCGTGTTTTATAAAATCATGTCCTGCAACCTTGCGGATATGGGATATTGCAGTATCAACCGTATGTGTTGTAACATCTGGCGAAAAGCCAAGCATATTACGTAAACATTCCCCCGAAATTCCACCAGTCCGATATATTGCAATTATTATATCCCGTTGCAGTGCAGAAAACACCGGGATATTATTCCCAAATATTTGTTTAAACAAATCTGTATTTTCCCTGGCGTTCAACAGTTTAACCCTTAACTCAACCGGTGACAAAGGTAAATTAAGTTTTAATTCATCGATATTTACAGACAGTGCCATTGGCGCATCCAAAACAGTCGCCCCTAAATCATGCAGAATTTGACGCCAAACAGAATCACCTGAAAAAACAGAAATACCATTTAACATATTCATAGCATAAACCAGTGCGTGCATTTTGTCCAACAAAAAACCACAATTTGCATTGTGGTTCGGGTGTCAGAAACCTGTTTTACAAAATTATTCGCGTTCGCCAATAAATTTTGTAAAATCATTTATATGTGCGCCTGTGGACGATAAAATCTTTGAAATGCTGTTGGTTGATGGCCAACGGGGTTGACCTTCTTTGGACCAACGTTTGCTTTTATTAAACGTTGTGGGATCCAAACCACTGCACTTCGCCAATCCTGAACAGGACATGCCATGCTCTGTTGCAAACCGCTCAATAGCGCGCCAAACATCATCATGAGTCATTTTTCTTCCTTTCAGTTTTGTATACTAGAACAAATTTATCTGTTCTATGTATGGTTGAATTATATCCCATACGGACACACATTTACAATCGGTATGACTTCCTAAGAATATCTTACTAAAAATTGTCAAAAAAATTTTTTGACAAAGCACTTGACAAATGGATGTTTATGTATTACATTACGATTCGTCAAAGGGGTTGAACCCGATGACACAGTGCGAAAGCGCTGAGGGGCCCAGGGATTTCAGACTCCCTCCTACATTCTCTCTCCTCTGGACCTTGGACCCCAACTTTATAGTTTAGGATGCCCATTTCTTTTTCTCCTTTCCTTCCTTTCTGGGCATTCGGAAATACCACCGGAAACGGCGGTATTTTTCTTTTATAAAACACCAGTTATTTTTCAAATACGGAAAATAATTCCCAATGGGCACTGCCCACAAACTGATCAACAGGTATCAATTCGATTAATTTATATCCACCCTGCAATAAAACATCCCTATCGCGCGCAAATGTTTGTGGATTACAAGAAACATAAATTATACGTTTAACATTGGATTTTATCAGTTCTGCACATTGTGCCATGGCGCCGGCACGTGGTGGATCCATAACAACACAATCATATTTTTCCAACATACTGACCGTCAATGGCCGTTTGAACAAATCACGCTTTACACCCGTCCCCACAATATCAAAACCATCCGCATTCAATGCAAACGTAAAGTTCCCAAGACCACAAAACAAATCTGCCACTTTGTGTGCATTTGATGCGCGTGACACAACCAAGTCGCGCAGACCAGATATTTCGCTGGGCATCGGTTGCAAAAATGCCCCCGATGGATATATAACCGTCCTATCCCCAAAACTAATCATTGGGGTGTCTGTTTGTTTCACCACCTTGCCATTCCATGTCACACGAATTACTGGTAATGTCAATATTGCATTCTTAAATTCTGGGGAAAAATATTCAATATTTGATATTATACATAAATCCAATCCATTATCACACGCCGTTACCAAGCACGAACCAGCGCCGACCCAATTTAATTTCGCCAATTGTGGCAGTATTTCATTTATTTGTGGCAACAACAAAGGACAACATGTAATCTGCACAATATCCTTAGACGATTTGGCAAAGAAACCGAATTTACCATCACCAAAACAAAAATCTGCACGCCAGCGCGCACCTATTGGTACCCAATACGGTGCCCCTGTAAAAGAAAAATCATGTAATTCAGATAATTTGTTTGTGTGATAATCGTCTGACGCAAAATCATATTTGCATCCACCACAACGATTAAAAAACGGACACGTTTTCATCAGAAATTTAAACGAACGCCACCACGAAACTGATGTGCCACAGGACGTAAATTATCAATACCGGCAAATTTTGGTGAAAACATATACATATAACGATACCCAAAATCAAACGCAAAGTGTTCACCAAATTCAATTGACAAACCCGCCAACCCTGCAACCACTGGTGACATTTTTTGCACGATGTCGATATCTGTCGCTTTGTTCCATGATGCGCCAGCACCCAAACCAATATATGGCACCAAATATTGTTTATGGAACAAGCGATATGGCGAATCAATACGCGCGTCAAATATCGCATTCAACATCATGGTATTTCCCGTCATTGAAAAATCGCGCCAATCTGCATCAGTACGAATATAATTTGCCTCTACCCTAAATGTATCAACAATACGCAATCCAAGTGAAACATCAAACGAAGATGTATTTTTGCCATTAACTTTAACGTCTTTAGAATCTGTATACGATTGCCACATTGAATAATTATATGCACCGGCGATATACACAGGATGTTTCCATGCAAAAACTTCGTTCGAACTGTGCGATGTATTATCCAAAACCCTATACGGTATAGATGCGTATGCCCCACCACATACACCACACATTAACATAGCAAAAATAAATCCATATTTCATAGCAATTCCCTATTAAAAATTAAATCTGAAAGATGCAACAACATTACTGATATGCGATCTATCGCGACTATCAACATTCCATCCAAAACCACGATTATGCATCATCTGATATTGGTACGCAAAATCCAATCCGATTAAATCAGTCAACATGATGTTGAATCCAACCTCGCCCCGGGGGGCCGCAAACGCGCAACCATTTGAACCATTCGCACCTTCAAATTCATAATATCCCATTCCTGCGCCAAAACCAATAAACGGAACAAATCTGCGCAGGCGTGTAATATCACCTGTTTCAACATAACGACGTGCCAAATCAAAATATAGCATCAAATTTCCCTGTTGATATGTTGCACGTGCATCTGGCAAATGCGAAAAACCAAATATGATATTTTGAAAACTTATTTCACTGCGGACGTATGACGACATATTCCAGCCCAAACCGAATTGATACGTATAAGAATCAGACGACTTATACTTTGCATCACCAATGCTTGCCTTGCTGCTGGCGATATCAAAGACCATACCACCACCCAAACGAACATACGCAGACGTTGGAACAAACATATCCCAAGTTTCAACAGATTCATCTTGTGACACGCTGTATACTTCACGTCCCATTTCGCCAGTGGTTTCTTCTGCCTTGACAACACCACCCTCACGTGTACCAACCAAATCCACACCGTTATCAACTTCGTGGCTAAAATCCGCCAGTATATCACGGGCATTCGCCACAGAGGCACACATAGCGATCCCAAAACCAAACAATATTATTTTTTTCATCTATTTCACCTATTCAAACGTTTATTGAATTTTATCACAAAATGAAACTTGATTCCAGTG
>JBKSNB010000004.1:0-2940 GCA_046882025.1 Alphaproteobacteria bacterium
TGTGTTGGTGTTTCAATCGGCGCGGGTAATAATTTTGGGACCGAAACATTTTGGGTGGATGCGTTTTGCATAGAATGATGTCGTTTTGTGACTTTATAGAAATTTGGGTGAATTACTATATAAAGACCAGCGATTGTAATAGCAATGCTGATTGCAATTGAAGTGTAAAACCACAGGTTAATTGGTTGACCAGATGCCTGCATAACCGACAGATAGTGCCAATGTTGGGCGGAAAACATATTGAAACCAAATTTTATGTTTAGCCAAAAACATGCCCCCAATGCCGATACCGTCAACCATAAAACAATTAATAAAATATTATCGAATTTGTTCTTCATTTGTTTCAATTGTATCATATTTATGATAAAGTAAAAAGCACAATGATAGATGAAGATATACTTTTTGATTCTGAAGTTTTACAGCCCAATGGCGTGTGGTTTGGTGCAGAATCCGATTCGGTCGCACTTGCGTCTGGGGTGGAATATGCCATGTCTAAAAATGCTGGGTTCGTGTCGGTTGTGCCAGGGGCGGTTGATACTGTGTGGCCATGGCTAGAAAATAAAAATATTGATATTTATGCGCGATTTTATATTGAAAATGCTAGACGTGATTTTTCTGAATTTGTTGTTGCTGCAACGTGTGCATTTAAGCGAGGGGCAAATGGTGCGCAGGTTTTTATGTATCCGCAAAACATATCAAATTTTGTTCAAAATATTTTACCCGTTAGGGATGATTTGTTTTTTAACAGAAAATTATTTGTTGGAATTGATGTTTGTACGGTTGATGCAAATGATTGGAATGTTATTTTTGATTCGTTGTCTGATGTTCGTGCAGATGGATTGATTTTGATGTATACGCATGAAAACGGGGATAAATCAGATTTTGTTGGTCGTGTTATGAATATGATAGATGCATGGAATGATAATTTTAATGGCGTGTTATATGTTTCGTTTGGGGCTAATTTCATGCGTATAGAGCAGGTTTTAAGATTAATGAAATATGAAAAACCAAATATTCCGGTGCAAATTATAGGGGTGGCAAAATAATTATTTGTGCAGTATCAGATATTTCGGGTTTGTTGTGCCGGCCTTGTTTTTTTGCTGATAACGCGTCTGGATGGTTTCCATGTCTGGAATTGTTGCGGATAGGTCGGTGTTTTTAACCTGGTCTAGAATCCAATCAAAATATTCCCAGTGGTCTGTACCGATGATGATTTTCCCATCATCAGATAAATGTGTTGCCAACATATTCAAAAATTCCGCAGATAGCAACCGGCGTTTTACATGTCTTGCCTTGGGCCAAGGGTCAGGGTGTAACACCCAAACCTGATTAAATTTTTTGTCCGATTCGTGCAGCAGTATACGCACGTCATCCGGCCAAATTTGTATATTCTTGTATTCAGGTAAAATATTGTTGGTTTCCGAATCGGTCATCGCAGACAGCAGGGCGGCAACACCGTTTTCAAATGGTTCGGCGCCAACTATGGTCGCGCCTGTATTGTTCAATGCCAAATCACGCACGTGTTCGCCATTGCCAAAGCCGATTTCCAGAATACATTCATCATTGCTGGACAAATTTATTGGGTTTAGATCCGGCAACAGGTTTTTTATTAAATTCTGTTTTCGGGCAGATAGTTTTTTACCGTGTCTGCGGCCAAATGTTCTTAGTTCTTGTTTTTCCATGATTTTAGTATAGAATGATAAAATTAAAAAACAAGGATTATAAAATGCGAAATGGATTATCGGCTGGATTAATTGAACGTGTGTTGGGCGCAAAGCCAAAATATACATTGGACGAATTGGAACAAAAATTCCCGGCGCGGGATTTGCCAGATGGTGCATTTGTTACACGTTTTGCCCCCAGTCCAACCGGGTTTATGCATTTAGGGGGGCTCTATGGTGCATTGATTGATTATAAATTGGCGTCCCAGACGGGTGGTGTATTTATGTTGCGTATCGAAGATACAGATACCAAGCGCGAGGTAAAAGAAGCCGTTGATGTTATTGTTGATTCAATGAATAGGTTTGGGTTGAAATATAACAATGTTCCTGAATATGGACCGTATTATCAATCACAAAGAAAAGATATTTATCATTCTGTGGCGGCTGATTTGTTGGCGCGTGGGTTGGCGTATCCGTGTTTTTTAACATCCGCCGAAATGGATGAAATTCGTAAAAATCAAACGGCGGCGGGTTTCGCAACGGGAATATATGGCGAATTTGCACGTGATCGTGATTTGACTGAAAATGAAATTATAGAACATTTGGATAGGGCTGAGGTTCCGTCTATTCGTTTGTATTCAACGGGAAATCCAGAAAAAAGAATTTTCTGCAAGGATGCGGTGCGTGGTTCAATATCGTTCCCTGAAAATAACGAAGATATTGTTTTAATAAAATCAAATGATGGATTACCAACGTATCATTTTGCGCATTTGTGTGATGATCATTTTATGCGGACGACACATGTTATTCGTGGTGAAGAATGGCTGTCGTCGTTGCCATTGCATGTCCAATTATTTCGTATGATGGGATGGATATCACCATTGTATATCCACACATCTACGATTGATAAAATTGATGCAGAAACCGGAAAGCAACGCAAGTTGTCTAAGCGTCATGATCCAGAGGCAAATGTTGCATTTTTCTTGTCTGATGGGTGGCCAACAAATGCGGTGTTGGAATATTTGGGGAATATTGCGGCATCTGGATATGAAGAAGCCAAGAACAAAGGTGTGGTTAAAAATTTCTGGGAATATGAAATGAAGCCGAAAAAGATTCCAATGTCTGGCGCGCTATTTGATATGAAAAAATTGGAATGGTGGGCCAAGGAATATATTGGTGCGTTGCCGGTGCCTGAATTGGTTGCAAATGTTATCCAATGGGCAAATGAATATGGTGATGATGTAAATAAAAAACAAATTGCTGATGTTGATTATCTGAC
>JBKSNB010000005.1:0-8228 GCA_046882025.1 Alphaproteobacteria bacterium
AAAAAAAACAGCGCACATAAAAATGTACGCCACAATTCAGTATTTTATCAATCTTTTATTCAATCCACATATCTGCAAGTGTGGTATTCGTAGATGATGCACCAACGCGCACCTTACTAACATCTATATTTACCGTTTGAGGTGACGAAGCATTTGCAGTAAATGTACCAACAGTCGCTCCATTACGTTGTATCGTTAATGTTGCATCATTCACAACCGGCAACCTATCATCAACATACTTTGTTGATGCAATATCTGCATTCGATGACGACACGCCAATACACAATACACCCAAAAACGCCACAAAAACACGCAAATTCATAACACTTTCTCCCTGTGATAAAAGTATAAACTTCCTTACCTGTACAAGTATAACATAAATCACAATATTGTGTAAAGACATTTTTAGATTGTTAAACAAAAAATGCCCAAACGGGCATTTTGTTTACTGATTCATTGAATTAAAGAAATCATCATTCGTTTTCGTTAATCGTAATTTATCCAACAAGAATTCCATTGCTTCCAGTGTTCCCATTGGATTTATAATACGACGCAACACATACATTTTTGACAATTGATCCTTGGATACCAACAAATCTTCCTTGCGCGTGCCAGATTTCGTAATATCAATCGCGGGATACACACGCTTATCAGACAGTTTCCTATCCAAAACGATTTCACTGTTTCCTGTGCCTTTAAATTCTTCAAACACGACTTCATCCATTTTGGATCCGGTATCAATTAACGCGGTTGCGATAATGGTCAAACTGCCCCCACCTTCGATATTACGGGCGGCACCAAAGAAACGCTTTGGACGTTGCAGTGCATACGCATCAACACCACCGGTCAACACCTTGCCACTGGATGGAACACATGTGTTATACGCACGCCCCAAACGGGTGATAGAATCAAGCAATATAACAACATCTTGTCCTGCCTCTACCAAACGTTTTGCCTTTTCAATAACCATTTCTGCAACCTGAATATGACGGGATGCGGGTTCATCAAATGTTGATGAAATAACCTCACCCTTGACACTGCGTTGCATATCAGTCACTTCTTCGGGACGTTCGTCAATCAACAGAACCATCAATTTAACATCTGGATAATTCGTCGCAATAGAATGTGCAATATTCTGTAACATAATTGTTTTACCTGTGCGCGGTGGTGCAACAATCAATGAACGTTGTCCCTTGCCCGTCGGGGAAATCAAATCTATGACACGTGCCGACAGGTTACGTCCCTTGTCGGCATCATTTTCAACCTCCATCTTTAATTTTTCTTCGGGATATAATGGGGTCATATCATCAAATGAAACACGATGGCGCAATTTTTCAGGATTGTCACCATTTACCCGTTCAATTGTTTCCAACGCGAAATAACGTTCAGATTCATTTTGTGGCGCCTGAATTTGCCCCTCAACATAATCGCCAGTTTTCAAACCGTATTTTTTTATCAGATTTGGCGAAACATATAAATCATCGGGGCCCGCCAAATAATTACTTTCGGGTGCGCGCAGGAAGCCAAAACCATCCTGAACACGTTCCAACACCCCATCACCAATCAAGGTTATTTTTTTATCCGCCGCGTAAACACGCATAACCGCAAAGCGTAATTGTTGAACATTCAACTGTGATGGATTTTCTATTCCTAAATCTTCCGCAATTTTCAATAACTGCTGCGGCGACTTGGCCTTAAGTTCATTAATATGCATAAATTTTCCTTTTATTGTGGGAATACGAACGCAGAACTGCGCCCTTTTCATACTTATTTTAGTAAATTTTGTCTAAAAGTCAAGGTTTCTTGACTATAAATTGTTTTTTTGCTTGCTTTTACTAAAAAATATCGCATAAAATGAAATTACAATAATAGCAAAGGAATGAACTATGGCAGGCAGCATAAATAAAGTAATTTTAGTTGGTAACGTGGGCCAAGAACCCCAGGCACGCACAATGCAGAACGGACAAAAAGTGGTCAGTTTTTCGCTGGCAACATCTGATCGGTGGCGCGACCGTCAATCTGGGGAACAAAAGGAACAAACCGAATGGCACCGCGTTGTAATATTCAACCCAAATTTGGTCGATGTCGCAGAACGTATGTTACAAAAAGGAACTAAATTATACCTAGAAGGTTCCCTGCGCACACGCAAATGGCAAAACCAACAAGGTGCAGACGTATTCACGACAGAGGTTGTTCTGAATCAATTTGCGGGGCAAATGGTTATACTGTCCGGCGCGAAACCAATTGATGGCGCATCATCTGAATATGTTGCATCACCTGCCCCATCCGCACCACAGCCTGAAATGTCGGTGGCCGAAATCGGTGACGATATTCCATTCTAAAAAAAACAACCGCCCAGATGGGCGGTTCTTATTAACCCTTAAATCCCAATGCAACGACAAACATTTCCACTGAATCCTTGCGCGATGCAGGCGGTTTAACATAATGCACATCGGTAAAATGCTGCTTGATTTGTTTAACCAAATCATTCGTCGTGCCGCCCGTGAAAGATTTTGCAACGAATGTTCCCCCAATCTTTAACGCCCGCAGTGCAAAATCCAGCGCATATTCCAGTAACACCATTTGACGTAAATGATCGGTCTTTTTATGTCCCACCGTATTCGGTGCCATATCAGAAACAACCACATCGACCGTTCCTGCCTTCGCATCTGTCAAATTTAATTGTTCCGTTAGCCAATCCAGCGCAGCATCTGATGTGAAATCACCCTGATAAAACGTAACACCCGGGATATCCTGAATTTCCAACAAATCCATCGCAAAGATTTTTGTTTTTGGATATGTTCGTGCAATATACTGCGACCACGATCCCGGTGCGGCACCTAAATCAACAACAACCTGATTGTTACGCAGGAACTTAAATTGTTCGTTCATTTCAATCAATTTATACGCCGCGCGCGCCCGATACCCGTCCTTGTGCGCACGCGCAACATACGGATCCGCCGCCTGGCGTTGAATCCATTGGGCAGATGATTTCTTTGCAGCAATCTTTTTGTTTAATATCTTCATTAAGTTAATAAACTTTTTTTTGTTGTTGTTCACGCATTTTATTTACATAGAAATTCCGCAAATCATATACAATATCTATCGGTGTTGTGTTATCCCAATTTTCAGGATTATTCACATCAACATAGATACGACTGGGCTTTTTCATATCATAAAAAACAGTAAACATATACCGCGTTCCAAATTTATCCGTAACTTGCTCTGGAACCGAAACCCTGGTAATTGAAGGGTTCCGCCAATTACGAACACATCCCAACAAACGTTGCATTATTTTATCATTATTACCCATATTACACCTTTTTTCATATTTCATCTGCTGTAACGACAGCCATCACGCCATCAATTCTGGCCACCCTGGGCATTCTTCATACGTTCCATAACGGCCTCCATCCCGCCCATACGTTGAATCATTGCCATTTGTTGATGCATTTTCAAATATTGCTTTATCATATGTTCCACATCACGAACTGTGCAACCCGCAGTTTCTGCAATACGCGCCTTGGCATTTGCAAAAATCTTTTCTGGATCCATACGTTCCGCCGGTGTCATAGCTTCCAAAATTCTTATCTGTGCATCAACACTGCCATCTTTAATTTTTTCTTTCATTGCATTAACCGCCCCAGACATCCCCGGCATTATTTTCAGCAATCCACTAAAATTACTCATCTTTTTAATTTGTTTCAACTGCGCCAACATATCGTTCATATCAAACTGCCCCGACATCATACGTTCCGCTGTTTCACGCATCCCGGCGGGCATTTTTTCTGCCTGCAAATTTTCCGATGCGACATTATCATCAATTTTCTTTTTACCAAAACCGAACATTTTTCGTCTCCTTTTTTTAACTAATTTACTTTTTTACTTTATTATTAATTTTAGTTTTGTCCAGATACTTTTTCAAATATTTACCCGTCAAAGATTCAGAATTTGCCGCAACCTGTTCCGGTGTACCCGTTGCAATTATGCGACCACCACCTGCCCCACCGACAGGACCTAAATCAATAATCCAATCTGCCGTCTTTATAACTTCCAAATTGTGTTCTATCACAATTACGGTATTACCCTGGTCAACCAATTCATGCAAAACCCCCAGCAACAATTTAATATCTTCAAAATGCAGACCTGTCGTTGGTTCATCCAAAATATAAACCGTCTGCCCTGTTCCAACGGCGTTTAATTCCTTGGATAATTTTATACGTTGCGCTTCGCCACCCGACAGCTCCAATGAACTCTGCCCCAATTTAATATACCCCAAACCAACGCGTTTCAACAATTCCAGTTTCCGCAGAATCTTTGGAACATTTGAAAACAATCTGCTTGCTTCTTCAACGGTCATATTCAAAACATCAGCAATAGATTTATCCTTGTATTTAACCGCCAATGTTTCATCATTGTAACGATTGCCATGACATTTATCACATTCGACATAAACATCCGCCAAAAAGTTCATTTCGATTTTAATTTGACCATCGCCCTGACATGCTTCGCAACGTCCGCCCTTGACATTAAATGAAAAACGCCCAGATGTATAACCACGTGCCTTGGATTCAGGTAATTCTGCAAAGAAGTCACGAATATCCGTAAATACACCTGTATATGTCGCCGGGTTACTGCGTGGGCTGCGTCCAATTGGCGATTGGTCAATATCCACAACCTTGTCTATATTTTCCATTCCGCGAATAACATCATGCGGGGCGGCTTCGACCTTAGAATTATACAACGCACGCATCAATGCCGGATACAACGTTGACAACAACAACGTAGATTTTCCAGACCCAGAAACCCCAGTTAGCGCAACAAATTTACCCAGCGGAAATTCCACATCAATATTTTTAAGGTTATTCCCACGCGCGCCCAACACAGTTATAGATTTTCCGTTACCCTTTCTGCGTGTTTTTGGAACCGCAATCTGACGTGCGCCAGACAAATATTGTCCCGTCAAAGATTCAGGATTATTTATAACCTGTTCTGGTGTTCCCGCCGCAACGATATTGCCCCCATTTATGCCCGCGCCACGTCCAACATCAACCAAATAATCTGCTGCACGCATAGCGTCTTCGTCATGTTCAACAACAATTACCGTATTATCCTTGTCGCGCAACATTTTTAGCGTATCTAGCAATTTATCATTATCACTTTGATGCAGACCAATTGACGGTTCATCCAGAACATACAACACACCTGATAGCCCGCTGCCAATTTGGGACGCCAATCTGATTCGTTGCGCCTCACCCCCAGATAATGTTCCCGCCATACGCGACATAGTTAAATATCCCAATCCAACATTTTTCAAAAAATTCAAACGGTCTGTAATTTCACGCAAAATCACGCGCGCGATATCATTTTCTTTCTGGGACAGATGATTTGGCAAATCAACGAACCAATCATACGCATCTATTACCGACAAATCGCACACGTCCATAATATCCATACCATTTATCTTAACACACAGTGCCTGAACATTCAGACGTTTACCATGACACATTGGACACGGCTTTTCAGATTGGTATTTTGCATATTCTGCACGCATGGCATCCGAATCAGTTTCACGCAACCTGCGTTCCAGGTTTGGAATTACCCCCTCGTACGGTTTTTCATAAACGTATCCATTCCAATTAATTTTTATTGGATCATCACCACTGCCGTACAGAACCAAATTTTTCTGATCATCCGTCAATGAATGCCACGGTTTTGATAACGGCAATTTATATTTTTTATGTAATGCATCTAGTAAATGTTCAAATTGACTAAGCATACCGCCACGTGACCATGGGGCAATTGCACCACCCAATATTGTTTTTGTTGGGTCAGGCACAACCAAATCTGGTGAAATATTTAACTGCACACCCAAACCATCACACGCAGGACATGCCCCCAATGGCGCATTAAACGAAAACAAACGCGGTTCTATTTTTGGTACAGTAAAACCACTAACCGGGCACGCATAATTTTGTGAATATAAAATATCTTCGTCTGTATCCAAACGACGCACCAACACAGACCCTGGAACCAAACGAAGCGAACCTTCAAATGACGCGTACATACGCGACTTAAAATCATCGATTAACGAATCATCAGATGGAATTTGTAATCTATCTATGATAACGAAAATATTATGCTTCTTATTTTTGTCCAATGGTTGCACAGACGACAAATCAACCAATTCATTATCAATTATCGCACGTTGAAATCCTTGCTTTACCAAAAACGCCAATTCTTTGCGATATTCACCCTTACGTTCCCGAATTAGTGGCGCCATTATATAAATACGTGTACCACGTGGAATTTTCATTGTCCAATCAACCATTTCAGAAATTGTCTGCGATTTTATAGGCAACCCAGTAACCGGCTAATGCGGGACCCCAATACGCGCCCACAACAAGCGTAAATAATCGTAAATTTCTGTCACCGTTCCAACCGTAGAACGCGGATTTCTGGACGTAGTTTTTTGCTCTATTGAAATTGCAGGCGACAAACCTTCTATTAAATCAACATCTGGTTTTTTCTGCATATCCAGGAATTGACGTGCATAACTGGACAACGATTCAACATACCTGCGCTGACCTTCGGCGTAAATAGTATTAAACGCCAGTGACGATTTTCCCGATCCGGACACGCCAGTAAACACCACCAATTTATTTTTTGGCAGGTCAATATCAATATTTTTAAGATTGTTTTCGCGTGCACCGCGAACCTTTATTATTCCGGACATGTCAGAAATATAATAAAATTTTGCAAAAATACAATAGTTTGAGGTGATTATTTTTTATTCAACAAACTATCCGCCGACAAAACAATCCCTGATTTAGCAGTGTGACTTTTTCCAACCTTTGGCGCCAATGTCTTGTTAACCCATATATCAATACCACCGGCATTACCAAATTTCGCCTTGTGCTTACCATCAGGCACGAAATACACATCCCCTGCAACCAACGAACGTCCAAAAACAACCTTGCCCTTGGAATCTTCGACTGCAACATAAGAATCTTCAATTGCTTGCAAAACGATTGTTGCCTTGTCACGATTTTCTGTTCCGAACCGTTCACGAACAGGTATCGTATATTCTGGTTCAACCGGGACTTCAACAACCGCCACTTCGCTGACATTCGTATCCACCACAACATCAGAATTATCGTTTCCACCAAAAACCAAGATTAAAACAACCGATAATGCAACGATTCCGCCACATATTGCGAAAAAAATCCAATGCTTTTTGACATATCCTAGGCACTTCTTTATCCCAGCACCCGTTTTAGCCCAAACATCGGAAAACTTAATCGGATTTTTCTTTGAAACATCTGGGATAACCTCACCTGGGGCAGCAGATACTTCCTGTTGAATAACACCCATTTCCTTTTTTATTTTTTCTATGATTTCTTCGGGATTCAGACCTAATTCCATGGCATAATTACGCGCAAAGCCCAACACATAAACCAATTCTGGAATAAAAGTATAATTACAATCTTCCAACGCCTGCAAAAACTCTTCACGGATACACAACTGTTTCGCGACTGTCTGAATTTCGCGTTTTCTGCGTCCCGTAGTGCGTGCATTACGCAACATTTCACCCGCCGTAACATACGCCCCAGATTCCGTAACAATATTTTCATTTGTATCATTCATGTTTTGTAACCCTTAAAGAAATATATATCTGTATCATAAACCTATATATCGCAAACGCAACCCCAAAATTCGCATATTGCAGATTTTAAGCTGTTAACATCTGTGATTGTGTTTATTCGCATCCTAAATTCCGCAGAATTTGGCATCCCAGTGCAATACCACGCAACATGTTTCCTGAACATTGGGACACCAACATTTTCCCCATAATAATCTAACACATATTGCAAATGTTTTAACACCACACTGCCAATATCATTCGGTTTTTGCCCTATTCCCATAATACTATTGAATATCCATGGTTGTCCCAACATACCCCGTCCTATCATTACCCCTGAAAAGCCCAAACTTTCTGCCTTTAAGGCATCTTCACGTGTTTTAATATCACCATTGGCAATAATTGGTATTGGGCATTCGTGCACATCAGGCAATACAGCGGGACCAACATAACCCTGGGCACGCGTCCGTCCATGCAAGGTTGCAAATTTTACCCCCGTATCACAGGCAATATTTATTAAACCACGCCAATCACAATGCGCACTGTCCCATCCCAAACGTGTCTTGATAGATACCGGCACATCAAC
>JBKSNB010000006.1:0-2860 GCA_046882025.1 Alphaproteobacteria bacterium
GGCCAACCGGCGTAACCGCACCTTCGGTACCACCACACAACATAATATCCGCATTGCCGTTTTTAATAAATTGTGCTGCCTCTGCAATAGAATGCGAACCCGTTGCACATGCTGTTGCAACTGAAATATTTGGACCCTGTAATCCATAACGGATTGACGCATACCCCGCAGTCATATTTATAATAGATTTTGTTACAAAAAACGGACTAACAAACCGCGGACCATTTTTTTCTAAGTCCAACGCAATATTAGCTATAGATTCCAATCCGCCAACACCACTGCCGATTGAAACGCCAAACCTTTCCTTATCCCCGTCATAGTCAATCAGCCCCGCATCACGCATTGCCTGATCTGCGGCAACCAAACCATAAATAATGTTTTTGTCCATCTTGCGTTGTTCACGTGGTTCAATAACCACATCTGGATTAAATTCGCCATCGCCAGTCCCACGCATAGGCACACCCGCAATTTGGGATGCAAACTGTGACACATCAAACAAATCTATTTTACGAATACCGGATTTGCCAGCCAAAATATTTTTCCACGCATGTTCAATCCCGGTCCCCACAGGCGATACAATACCCATCCCAGTAACAACAACTTTTCTCATAAACATATCCTTTTTTTATCACACATATGATACAGGTATTAGACATTTTATACAATAAAAAAATCCGCTGGCAAACACCAACGGACATATTAACCTGCAAATAAATTATTTTGCTTGTGCCTTTTCGATATAAGCAACAGCATCCCCAACTTTTTCCAATTTTGCAGCATCTTCATCAGAAATTGTGATATTAAATTCTTTTTCTACTTCCATAACAAATTCAACAACATCCAGCGAATCTGCACCCAAATCATTAACGAACGCGGAATCTTCCTTAATTTTATCCTCTGCGATACCCAACTTATCCGCTACGATTTTCTTTACTTTTTCAAAAGTTGTCATTTTATATCCTTTATTTACGTTAAACTCTTACGCCCAAAAAAACTATCGGCGACGCATGACAATACCCTATCATTTTATGTCCTTAGTGTCAAGCCCTTATAACACAACCGGCAAATAATCAACAAGAATCAATCTGTTAACAAAGAATCCAACAATTCATTCATATTGTTACGAACATCTTCACGATCAGATGCCCACACTAAATTCCGCATCATAAATTTATAGACATCATCCATTGTCAAATCTGGAATTTTTGCACGTTCTGCAACACGCGCCCACGCGACACGCGGATCCGCCAAATGATTTTTAGCACGCCCAACAAAAACCCAATCACAATTATCCTGGGGCATATCTTGCAATAATACCGATGCCCTGTCCGACAACGGCCAATCACGCCATACATATCGGTTAAAATCTAAATCTTGCCATTGCATACCAAATATTTTTGACTTTGGCAAAAAACCATAAACCAACATCAAAAACGCCCCACGTATCATTTGTGATTCTTCCATATTTATGGCGCGAACCAAAGAACGCAATCCATCGGCGGTTAACGGACGATACCGACGACATTGAATAATACGTGGCATATTTGCAATTGGGTTTTGTTTTACATACCCCATTTCCAGCGCATACTTAAAAACACTCTGCAAAAATTCCTGCATACGCCCAGCAATTGCGCGCCCCTGAATCTTGGATATCACAGCATTCACATCATTTGCAGAAATTGCATCCATGTTCATATTAAACAAATCCTGTAAATGTGCATTTATTGCACGTGTCAATTTGACCGATGAATCTTCACACCTGCGGATACGATTTTTAATATACAACTGAAGAAAATCTTGGAACAAAATTTTTTTTCTGCGTATTGGAATTTTTTTAGTCGCATCTTCCAAAATCGTCGGCACAGACAATCGCGCACGTTCAATATCAACATCAGGATATTTTCCAATTATAATACGCTTATCCCTGCCATGAACACGTTTACGAACAAAAAAAGTTTTGACACCGCGTGACGTAACATACATACGCAGACGTGGTTCAGATAAATCTTGCACCACATCAAACCCCTTTGCCGGCGCCGGCAAATTATCCAAAATATATGAATTAAAGAAAAATTGATGCGCCATTTACCTGCCCTTGCCAGACAAAGTCCGTTTTACAGATTGTTTTATATTTTTAATCAATTCCTGCTTGGCACGCATAGTCATATCGTGCGCACGATTATATTCATCCTTGCAAATTTCATATTTGTAACGTATTGGTGCCATAGGGCACCCCTGACAACCAGATAAATGTGTCATTGAATTATCAAAATTGGGGCACTTTGATAATTCTGATACCATGGTCCACTTATTAAGATTCCACATTAAACAACTAATTTCATCTGTTTCATTCACCCCATAAATAGAATAACGCAGACTTTTAAACTTACGTTTTGCGTCTTTTTCCTGTTTTACTAAATTTTTATAATTTTTATAACATTCTTTGACAGACATTTTATTCACCCACCTTTAATTTTTATTTAGACTTTGTTACACTGTTTTTAATTGCACGCAGCAAATTCTGTTTTGCCAGATTTTTTTCTTTATCTATTCGCATACATTCATTTCTATAAAATTCGTAATGCAAACGCTTTGACAAACACTTACAACTTTGACATTGCGACAGATTATCCAACGACGTTTGTTCAAACTTTGGACAAACGTGCAATAATGGTCCAAGTTCTAAATAATCAACATTCCATCTAAAACAAACTTCGCTATCTTCATCAATATAAGAAACTACCTTGGACATATAACGAGATGCCTCATAAAGTTTTTTTTCCATACGTTTCGCTTCGCCTTTCAAATTTTTATATTTTTTATAACATTCTTTTACAGACATTTTATTCACCAACCTTTA
>JBKSNB010000007.1:0-2905 GCA_046882025.1 Alphaproteobacteria bacterium
ATTGGTCTGATTGGAATTGCGGCGGCAGAAATTGCCCCTGCCACAGCGTCCAGACCATCATCATGATCCGCCGTACCAATTGGTGTCCACCCCAGCATTTCAGAACAAAACGGTGTTTGTGTAATACAATTGTGGGCGAACAATCGCCCCGCGGTTAGTGGTGGTTCTATGGCATCCAAGATTCTTGATTCCTTGTTTGCATGATTTGTTATTTTTTGAACAGAAATTGCGACACCGCGTTTTATCGCAACATCAGACATTATTTCTGGCAATGCGTTACCCAAACCATTTACTTCTATGTTAATTCGCGAAACGTTGTGCAATGTCATAAAATCAATAACATGATTACATTGATACGTTAATGGGTGTTGTGAATTATCTGGCACAATCAGATATATAATATCATGCAAAAATATTGTTTTATTTTTATCATCACGATACAGCAAAACACATACACTGCCATCTGAATTACTGTGTCCAATCGATGGGTCCCAATACATCGTAATACCGGTGATTTTGTGTTCACCAATTGTGCACAAATTTGGGTTAAAACTTTCAGAATAAAACTGTATTAATCCCGGATCCAAACGCAATTTGTCTGATGGTGTATAACGCAGCATCATTTGCGCAGAAAAATGCCGTTCCCCAACGTTTTTCCGTATATCATTTATTTTATCCATTGGGAATAATTCGGGCCATGCAGAATCGCCATTTTCCGTAATTATCGGTATTTCCATTTTTTTATATCCGCGCAAAAAAGGCGTTGAAAAAGTAAAATTTTTATATACTATATTTGACATGGACTTTACTCCCAAATCTTTACCAACAAACTTAGAGGCCGAACAAGCCGTTCTGGCGGCGGTATTGCTGAATAATCGCGCACTAGAACGCGTTTCTGACTTTTTAAGGCCGGAACATTTTTCGCATCCTGCGCACCAGGAAATTTATAAATTGGCAATGCGTCAATTTTCGGCAGGTATTCCCTTTGATTTAATTACCGCTAAAAATTATCTGGAACAGCAAGGAACGCTTGAATCTGTGGGTGGCATCGAATATTTGGAACAATTGGCTTCGGCGGGGGCAACTGTTGTTAATGTTGAACAATACGGTCGAATCATTTTTGACAACGCACGCAGACGCAGTTTGATTGATTTAGGGCAAAAGATTACGGACGATGCATTTACCGAAGATTTAGACAATCCTGTTTCCACCCAGATAGAAATGGCAGAGCAGCGGTTATTTGAAATGGCATCGTCTGGGATATCTGAACGCGATGTTTCATCAATTGCGATGGCATTACAGGGCGCGTTACAGGAAGCCGAAATCGCATACAAGGCAGATGGTAAACTATCTGGTCTGACCACTGGGTTAACCGAATTAGATAAATCAATCAGTGGTCTGCATCATTCTGATTTAATTATCATTGCGGGTCGTCCTGCGATGGGAAAAACCACATTGGCAACGAACATTGCATTTAATGCGGCAAATGCCATTTTAACCAATCGCGCCAATCCACAATACAAGGGTGCAGTTGCGTTTTTTAGTTTGGAAATGTCGGCACCGCAGTTGGCGGCACGTATTTTATCATCACAGAGCAAAATTAAATCTTCATCTATTCGTGATGGAACAATTACAGATGAAGAAATGCTAAAAATGACACAATATTCGTCTGCAATTGGTCGTGTTCCTTTGTTCATAGACGACACCCCAGGTATGTCAGTTCCGATGATTCGCACCCGTGCCCGCAGATTATCACGTAAATGCGGTGGAATCGCACTTATTGTTATTGATTACCTGCAATTAATGATGTCACCGGGGGGCAAGCGCAATGACAACCGCGTTCAGGAATTATCAGAAATAACCCGTGGTCTTAAAATGCTGGCCAAGGAATTAGATGTTCCTGTTATCGCCCTGTCCCAGTTATCCCGTAGTGTTGAGGCGCGTGATGATAAACGACCACAATTGTCTGATTTACGTGAATCAGGATCTATTGAACAGGATGCAGATATTGTTATGTTCACATATCGCGAAGAATACTATCTGGAAAACCGCGATCCGTCACAGCGTATTTCTAATACGACAAATTCCAATATGGTTGAAAATTGGTCTAAACGTTTGGAACGCGCACGTGGCAAGGCCGATGTTATTATCGGTAAGAACCGTCACGGTCGACCTGAAACCGTAAAGCTATCATTCAACGGCGACTATAGTTTGTTTGATAATTTGGATAGCGATATGGCATTACGCGCATCAGAATCATTTGACGCACCAATTGATGCAACACCAATCGATCAACCTGCCCCAATGTCCCAGGTTGACGTATCCGCAATTCCAGACGACATGCCGTTATAATTATTTTCTTGATATAGTCAAATAAATTGACTAGTATTTTTGTCAAGTTATCTAAGGAGTTTGCGATGGCCAAAGAAGAAATCATTTTTCCAAATAACATTCGTAATATACGTCTGCAAAACGGTATGAAAATGACCGAATTGGCGCGCAAAACTAAACTTAGTTTATCCGCGGTATCCAAGATAGAAAAAGGCGTTCGTCGTTTGAACCAAAAACAGTTGTTGAATATTTGTGAAATATTAAACTGTAAATTATCTGATATATTTATCAAAGAATCCGATTCTGGCGCAGATCAATGGGAATCTGAAATCAAGAGTCGTCTGAACGATAACGAACACAGCGGATTGAAAATTTTTGGCAGTGGGTTACGTAAAATTCGCCAACAAACCGGCAAAACAATTGCCCAGGCCGCCAAAGATGCCGGAATGACACTGTCTGTATATCACAAGATAGAGGTTGGACAACGCGAAATCTATCAAAACGAAATCGAACCATTGGCAAAATCGTTCGCGACAACTGCCGACAAGATGTTTGATAAAATTGCAGAAATGTA
>JBKSNB010000008.1:0-2166 GCA_046882025.1 Alphaproteobacteria bacterium
TTATTAAAAATTTAATTAAATTTATGTACACATAATAAACAAAGAAATGAAAATGGTCAGATTGGCAATCTCTTTGCCTATTTCCTTTTGCTTTTTCACGATATGTTAACAATTTTTCTAAAAAATTACGGATGCAACTAACTTTTTGTTCGCTTTTATCACAAACAATTATCGTTTCTAAAACATCTATACAATCTCTGCTTAACGGTAATAAATCATTAATGTGATTCCAAACGATGTCATCTACATCATCAAATTTTTCTTTATCTGTATCAATAACAAAACCATCCAATGTCTCATACACTTTAAAAAAGAAATCTTCACAATATCTTAAAGCCGATATCTTTCCTTCTTTTAGAGCGTTTATTGCTAATTCTTTTCTTGTAGTAGCACCTAAATATGGTTGTTTAGAATCTGAGACATATGATGGAACTTGCCCTAAAGCCGGTTCTCTATACTCGGGTTTCCCGTATAAAAATCTTACAAGTCTTTCAAATTCATCATAAAAATTTTGTTTTGTAAAATCAAAATATTTGCGACTAGCTATATAAATTGGAATGTATGGCTTGCCTGTATTAATATCTTTTTCCATTATTATAGGTATAAATTTTTTGTTTTCTCCAGCAGGATCGGCATCATTATAAACTTCAGGAGATATAATCAATGTTTCTGTACCAGCCCCACCTTTTCTGCTGTTAGCTTTTTCTGTATATTGTTTATCACAAAAAATTAATACCTTTGTTATACTTGGATCATTAACGATTTTTTCCATAAAAACGTTTAAATCTGCCCCTTCTGGCAAATTATACTTGTCAAACACCGTTTCTATTCCAGACTCTCTTAATGCATCAACAATGTGTATAATTCTTTCTTGATATTCTGGGCTTGACCAACTATACGATATAAAAACTTTTGGTTTTGTTATATTATCCAATTTTTTCTCCTATTATTTTAGGTGGTATATATAGGATTTTTTTGCTGTTTTTCAAGGGCTATCCGCATCAAACTGGCATTGGGATTTTGGGCAAGGTATATCATTTAGGTAAAAGTTGGGATATTGTGAAACACTGGTTGTATACAGTGGAAATGTCAATGTCAAAAAGTGCGGATAATCGGGCGAAAAAGAACATCCCGCGGTAATTCCACGGGATGTTCAATATTCCTGGCGGATGAGGAGGGATTCCCTCGACACTTTGTGTCTGCGGGGCATTCGTAACGATTTCGCGTCACTTCGTTTGCAAAATCTACTCGTTGTCGAACCCAAGCAACTTTGTTGCATGGCCAAACCCGATGCCATACGTGACAAAAATAAAACACCCATTTTGGGTGTTTGATTTTTGTGGCGGATGGGGAGGGATTCGAACCCCCGGAGGCGTTGCCACCTCAGCGGTTTTCAAGACCGTCGCATTCGACCGCTCTGCCACTCATCCTAAACTTTTTTTCTTTCGCCGCCGGTCTTTTCAAACCTGCGGTTTTGTTCGCTTGTCGCAACTGACGTTGCTGCTCACCACTCGTTAACGCTCGGCTTCACTCGATGTGTTCGCCTTGCTTACTCGTATGCAAGACCGCGCTATTGCCCCGCTCTGCCACATTTATAGATAGCAATGCGTTCCGTATTATATATTATTTTTTTCTAAACGCAAATGCAAAAAGTACTACACCACCCAAAAATAATATTCCCGATAGTAACTGCCCCATCGTTAAACCCCACGATGTCAGGAAACCAATCTGGGCATCTGGCGCGCGAAACAATTCACAGACAGACCGAAACAGCGCATACAACATTCCCATCGTCCCCGCCAAAGCACCAGGGCGTTTACGTAAATTCGTAAATTTATATAAACAGAGCATAATCACAAACAATACTATGCCTTCCAATGTTGCCTCATACAAAGGGCTGGGGTGACGCGGCACATTTGTATCCCCTGCAAACACAACCGCCCAGGGAACATTTGTTGGACGTCCCATAACCTCCATATTTATAAAATTGGCAATTCGACCGAAAAACAATCCAATTGGCGCAACAACTGCAAGCAAATCTAATAAAACCATACCGTTTACTTTGTTTCTGTGTCCGAATAAAAATGTCGCAATAATTACCCCCAGCAGGCCGCCATGAAAACTCATCCCGCCATGCCAAACCGCAAATATTTCCAAAGGATTCAC
>JBKSNB010000009.1:0-6172 GCA_046882025.1 Alphaproteobacteria bacterium
TGGATATTATTTTAGACGGGAATACTGTTTTACCCGGGGCGGCGCAAAACTCAAACACATCGGGCGGAATGGCATCGATATTCAAAAAGAAAGCATCTGCATCAAATACGGTTGGTGTTGATGGCGAAGATTATGGTTGGATAAAAACAATGAAGATTGATCCGTCTGAATTTCGCTTTGATTTGGATATTTTTGTTCCAAACCCTGATGATTATGTGATTGCACCAGAACGTGTATGGCGCGACCGCGTGTTTACGTATATTGATTTTGGGGACAAGGTTATTTCTATGACCCAACGTCCGGTTGTATCATTGTTGGTCGAAGGTGGTGAATCACCGGTTAGTTTCCGTACAGATGGCGAAGATAGTCGTTTATTAATAGTCGAAGCCGTTGGCGACATGGTTCTGCGCAGTGGGCAACGTATTGTATGTATTAAAAAGCGTGCAAAACCGTTCTTGATTGCCGATACCGCCAGTGTTATGGCATTAGCCGAAGCCAACGTGGCACAAAGTATGATGTCTGGGCAATCGTTGAATAATTTCACATATAATGCAGACATGTATGCAATGGATGGCAATGTTAATTATACAGGGACACCTGTGTTTGTTTCTGATACATCGGGGGCAAATGGTACGGGATATTATATGCCGGCGGGGTATGCGCCAAATACGCAACCCACGTCATCCACGTCGGGCCTGACAATGTTACCGATGGCACGTGAAACCGCGGGGTCATATTTACCACAATCAAACATTCCATTAATTACCAGCAATCAGTCAGGTGTCGCGGTTGAATTAAAATCTGACACATCGGTTAAGGCGTTAAATGATTATTGGACAGGATTACTGGCTAAATTCAGCGGTGATTCTGGGGCTGGGGTTCTGACGAAATACAAGGACATGGTGTTCTTTGCGGTTGATGAACAGGGTGTTGGCGATTTAGGCGCAACATCATCAACGGCACGGTTATATCGCCTGCGCATTGGGCCAATGGCTGATATCGATACCGCCCAGAAATTATGTGATCAGTTGTTGAAATTCAGCAGCACATCATGTCACGTTGTTAGAATTCAATAAGGTGTTTTTATGAGTCGTATAAAAGATCAATTAAAATCTCTGCGCGAAAACATGCCAAAAGGCGTGATGTGGTTGCTGTTAATTGCGGCGTTCATTGTCGTGCTGATTTTATTAACGTTGATATTTACACGTTCCAGGAAAAACACTGATGAAAATGTGGTGCCGGACGTTAGTCCAATTTATCTGAACATAGCACCAGATTCTGTCGATTTATCCAATATAAAGGTTGGCACAAAAAAATCAGAAAAAATAATAATATCTGCGACCGCCCCAATCAAGGTGTCAAAGGTCAGATTGATGGATGATATAAAAAATCTGGTAACAAAAGAAACGTGTACTATGATTTCTGTGGCGCCTGAAATGCCATGCACCGTTACAGTCGAATACAAACCCACAAATGCACAATCAGATAAAACAATTCCACTATACATTGATTGGTATGGTGCGAATGAAACCCCCGATATGATGCGGCAGGCAATTATAAATATCACAGTTGGTGCATATGAACCAGTTAAACCCGCCGAACCTGTCTTTGTGCCAGAGGTTGTATACCAACCAACCCCGGTAATAGAACCAGAACCAGTCAAACAAGAAATAAAGAAGGCCGTTGAAGAAATTGCACCAACGATACCGGTTCAACAACCATCAAAACAACCCGCCCCTGTTCAGCAGGAGGCGTGTTCCGACTTTGCAATACCGGGTTATAACACAAATGGTGTCCAGGTTGGTTGGATAAAGCCAGATGCGGGGACATATTATTTTCACCCATTTTCAGACAAGAAATGTAATAATCCAACCGGCATTTATAACCCAGATACCGGTATCATAATGGATATAGATAAACCGGGTAAAAAGATTGGAACCGATGCAGAACACATTGGTTATTCACCGATAATAAATGGGACAATGCCAAAATTAAAATCTGTATCCGATAGCGTCCCCCAGGTTTCCCAGCGATCAAATCGTATTGTTGGTGGAATGGGAAATTTGAAAGGAACGTTCCGTGGGGCCGGGATGAATTTTATCAAGAATGACAGTCAAAAAGCAAAATATTTAGGATCTGCGGATAAGGAGGCAGAATCCGTAATATCATCACGCCCATATGATCGGACATTTATACTACGCCAATTCAAGCCAATTCCAGCCACAATCGTATCAGAGGTTCGCGCTGATCCAAGTATATATGGTTGCGGAATCAATAAATATGGTGACCCTGAATGTACTGGTGGCGGTATTCCAGTTCGCGCAACAGTGGACAGAAATGTTTATTCCGATAACGGGCGCACAATCATTTTACCAACCGGAACATTGTTGTTGGGATATTTGAAAGGTGAATTACCGGGACCATATAAATCAATTGGACGTATGCAAATTAATTGGTATCAATTTATTCGCCCAGATGGCGTAGAATTTAATTTTGCAAGTGGTCAGGATCCATATTCGGCAGACGCCCAGGGGCGCGTTGGTGTCCCAGGTCATGGCAGCACTGATTATGTTGAACAAATTGTAATGCCGTTGTTGACCGCCATGGTGCCGGCGGCGGTAAACCTGATTGCGCCAATTGCGGATACGTTTGTTAATCAAATTGATTTGGATAATAATACGGTCGTCCAAAGTGGAACGGTGCGGTCATCAGAACTCGCCAAGAATCAGGTTATAACCGCATGGAATCAGGTTGCACAAAAATTATTGGTTGATGCATTGGATAACACAGTTCCGCCATTTTCAATCGCCGCTGGAACACGTATAACGGTATATTCACCCGTTGATTTAATCGTGACATGTGGTGGTGACGAAGGAAAAAACTGTAATATTACAGGATATTCTGACGAAAAACGTCGGAAGTGGACAGATGTTTACAACCAGGTTAGTATTAATTATGAAGATTCGTCTTGGGTGGGTCAGGTGAGGTCGTTCCAGGTAAGTAATTGTTGTAACACTGATGGTACCGTTAAAGCAGATTGGCAAAACAATTCTGCCTGCAAAGATTATGATTATAGGACGTTGTTATTCTCGTGCCAGGCAAATCAATATCAGGCGATTAATAACGCGAAACAAGATGCATTGTATGCCAATCAGCAAAGTTCTAGTAATTCAAACAGCATTTCAAGCTTGAGCACTAAGGAATATAACGAACAGGTATTGGGTTTGAAATATAATGCAGATGGTTCTATACAAAATCCGTTTGATAAAACCAGCACCGATACAACCGCAAAAAAGCAAAATGTTATCACATGTGAAGACGGAACGTTGCCGGATACATACGGATGCTGTACTGGGGAAATTTATACGGATATGGGCGACCAAGGGTTCAATTGTTGTCCGTCGTCGGGTGGCGATTGTTTCCCACCGATAAAGTAGATTAAATCGCATATGTTGAAAAGCATGCAAAACATTGCATGCTTTTTTTTACATCAAACAATAAATATGAAAATTAGGAATATATTCCGATTCGCAATCAAAATTTGATTTTTATGTATTGAATCGATTTTCCGATTCATAAATCAATCACTGGTTGTAAATTTTGAATATATTCCTGTTTTCGTATTTAATTTAATTAACCAAAGGAGAAGAGAAAATGAATACACAAACAATTAAACAATCAGAACAATTTCACAGTGCAGAACAAATGTGGTTTTGGTTTATATACTCTAAATCACTGCAAAACAGTTATATGGGTCGATCTGGGACATCATCAAAACGCGTATGTGAATTGTTAGATTTTGAAACACTGATAACAAAACTATATTTATCTGGCAAATTAACCGACGAACAATTGATGGTAATGAAAACATTTGGTGACAAACGTCGCGCACCACATCAATATATTTGGTCTGAAAATCGCGCAGCGTATCAGTGGAAAAATGCAATGGATGTAATTGAATATGCCGCACGCAAAAACGGTTGGATTGAATAAAAGGATTGGTAATCATGATTATTATTGGATTTTCAAAAACAACGTCATTAATAATGCCACGTATTTTCTGCCGGCATTTTAAGCATTGTGCAATTATAACACAAAAAAACAATAAAATGTTTCTGTATCAATTTGTGCGGTATAAACATACCGACATCATAGAAATTAATGACAGTGGAATAAACAAATTGGCTAAATTCGGATGGATATTTATTTATATGCCACAAAATATATCGCCTGATTTTACTGTGCAAAATGCAAAAACATGTGTTGATATGGTCAAACGAGCAATCAAATTAAAACGTTTGTGGATTCAAACACCGGACAGGTTATATAAATACCTGGTTGGGGCATAAAAAATGCGCCATATTGGCGCATTTTTATTTAGATTGATTTTTAATTATATACATCTGGGCAATTCCAAATACATTAGATACCGTCCAATACAAAACCAAACCCGCAGGCATCCATGCAAACATAACCGTAAACATAATTGGCATCCATTTCATAACCTTTTGTGTTTGTGCCGCCATATCGTTTTTATTTTTTGTGGCGGGTGGTGTTTGCAAATACTGTTGCAACCACATTGTCGCCCCCATCAATATCGGCAATATGAAATATGGATCCATAACCGACAAATCAGATATCCACAGGAAATGCGCACTGCGCATTTGAACCGATAATAACAATGCCTTGTATAACGCAAAGAAAATCGGTATCTGAATCAACATCGGCAAACACCCAGACATAGGCGATGTTTTGTTTTCCCGATACAGACGCATCATTTCCATTTGCTGACGCTGTTTATCATTTGGATATAGCGATTGAATTTTTTGCAATTCTGGTTGCATTTTCTGCATCGCAAGTGTGGACACGTATGATTTACGTGTCAATGGCCACATCAATATACGAACCAATATCGTTAGCAATATAATTGCAATACCATAATTACCAACAAATCCGTCCATTAAATTCAATGCCCAGACCATTGGTTGTGATAAAAACCAGAACCACCCGTAATCAATACTGCGCGTGATTCCAGGAATTGCACCAGATGCACCACTTAAAATCTTGCTGTCACGTGGACCAACGTAAATATTTGTTGTTATATCTTTGCTTTCCCCAGGGGCAACGGATACAGATTCCGCCTTGATATTCGCAGAATATAAATCACCCTGCTTTTTAATACTAATCGTCTGATCAGGTGAATCAATTGATGCAACCGTTTCCCAATATTGATCAACGAAACCCGCAAAGCCAGATACGGTTGAATACGCATATGATTTTTTATCGAAACGCGCCCAATCTTCGTGTTCTATTTTAGAATTAGCGTAAACGACTGAACCGTTATAGACCCCTGCCGATGATTTCATATCATTGTAACGTGTTATATTTGCATAAGGTGCAAAACTGACACCACGTGGGGAATTATTTTTTATCGTATCTGTGATTGTTATCACGTAATTATCAGCGGTAACTTTGCGGGTAAAATCAATACGGTCCTGATTACGCCATGACATTTTTCCGTCTGTGGTTTTCCATACTGTTTTAACATCTGGGGCAACTGTTCCCGATGGGGTAAATCCAACCTCTATAAATGCACCATCACCAGAAATTAATGTGACAAAGTCCGAATCGTCCGAAACAGATGCCTTAAAATCAGACAACTTGATATTTGATATACGCAATCCCTGCGCTGTTGCAGAAATTTTATCAGACGAAACATTTGACGTTGGTACAGATGACAAATCAACAACAACCTGTTCTTCATTAGGTGCCGTATTTACATTATCTGCCTTGGGCGATAGCCACAAAGACAGCAACCACCACGACAATAAAAACACAACCAGCCAACCAAATAACCCCGAAAAGAAAGATGGCTTTTTAGATGCGTTCTTGCTCGCAGACCACTGTGCAAATCCAGAATTATTATTATTCAAATATTGAACCATTTATTTACCCTTATGTTTTAATATTAACCAATTAATAATATACAGGCCAACACCAATAACTATACACACATCGGCAAAGTTAAATGCCGGCCAATGCCAATCCGCAATGTGCCAATCTATAAAATCTATGACCGCGCCAAAGCGAATCCTATCAATCAAATTCCCAATCGCCCCACCGGCAATTAATGCCAATGGCAAACGTTCATAACTTGATGCGCGCCTAAACA
>JBKSNB010000010.1:0-1504 GCA_046882025.1 Alphaproteobacteria bacterium
AAACCTTCAAGTATCAAATCCTGGGTTATATTTGTATCCAACACAACGACGGCGGTGCTGTCTGGTAATGCCGCACCAGTGATACCATCTTTGATGGTTAATCTTTGTTCAAATTCGTCGCGTTCCAGTTCGTGTTCACCAACAACCAATTTGTCGCCAGAAACAGAATACTTGCCCTGCTTTACCGCTGGGATAATATCCTTTAACGCACCACCCAAACGTGCGCCGATTTTTGGTGTGATTAAATAAACAAAACTATCCGCCACAGATGAAATGTCAGATATAAATTCAATGTCTTTGACATTTAATTCGTTTTTCAAAATGTCGCTATACGCATGCATATCTGGGCCTGCGATAGTTATTTTAGATAGTGGTAGTCTGTTGCGCAGTTTATACTGTTCGCGTAATTGTTTCCCGGTTGAAACAACCATTTGTATGCGGCGCATATCGTCAACGATTTCTGATTCAGATTCACCTGCTACTGGGAAAGATTCCAAATGCACAGATGCACCACCCATCAAATTACGGTAAATATATTCTGTGGTAAATGGTGCAAACGGCGCCATCAATTTACACAATGTTGTCAGAACAACATACAGAACATTAAACGCAACCTTATCTTCGTCCCAGAAACGCGCACGATTCAATCTGATATACCAGTTGTTTAATATGTCCAGGAATCTGATAAATTCTTTTACTGCGACATCTGGTTTGTAATTTTCGAGTGCATCATTTATTGTTTTGATAACCTCATTTAATTCAGACAATATATATTTATCCAACAGGTTGTCTGAATTTGTGTCGGCATCCGCAGTGATTTTACCCGCATTCGCATATAACGTAAAGAAGTGATACGCATTCCACAGCGGTGTTAATAGTGTTTTTGTTGATTCGCTAAACACTTTGCCTTCTTTGTCAACCATAACTGGTTCTGCCTTCATAAAATTACTGCCCAGGATAAACAGGCGAACCGCATCTGCGCCATATGTTGCCAATTGTTCCGCAGGGTCAACATAGTTATGCAGTGATTTTGACAACTTACGTTTTTGTTCGTCACAAATCATACCATTTGCGGCGACAACCTTAAACGCCGGTTTATCAAACAGTGCGGTTGCCAACACCATCAGTGAATAAAACCAACCACGTGTTTGATCCTGACCTTCTATGATAAAATCAGCCGGGAAAGTTTGTTCAAATTTATCCTGATTTTCAAATGGATAATGCAGGAATGCAAATGGCATAGATCCACTTTCCACCCAACAATCAAGCACATCGGAAATTCTGTGCCAACCGTCACGCGATAATTTATCCAATGTTGGACGATGCAAATCGTCTATTTTTGTGCCAAAAAACGCTTCCATTTCTGCGATTGAACCAAATACTTTATATTCGCCGTCCCGTTCCCAAATTGGTAATGGTACACCCCAGAATCTGTTTCGTGAAATGCCCCAAGGACGCGCATTTTCAATCCATGCAGAAAAACGCGCCCCAGCAGATTTCCAAT
>JBKSNB010000011.1:0-5490 GCA_046882025.1 Alphaproteobacteria bacterium
ATAAAAAAACGCCGTTTGGGCGTTTTTTTATATTGTAAAATCTTCGTTATTGTTGTGGCGTTGGGGCGGACATTGATGTCAACAGGTCCATTATAATTTTACGCTGTTCATCAGATGGCAGACGCCAATACAGTTTTAATAATTCAAGTGAATCGTTCTTTGCAAATGGGTCGTTGTCTATTTTTGGTTCAGATACCCGCAAAGACATACTCGATTTCGTTTCGTCGGGTAAATTGCCCGGTAAGCCCTTATAGAAAAAACTGACCGGTGTGTCCATCGCCAGACCAATAAAAAATAACCGCGATGCAGAAATACGATTGTCTGCAACCTCATACTTTTGAATTTGTTGAAATGTGACACCACATTGATTCGCCAAATCTTTCTGGGACATGCCCAACATGGTGCGACGTAACTGAATACGGCGACCAACGTATTTATCAACATCCAATGATGTAACGGTGTTATCTGACATTTTTTATGGTCCTTTGTTTTATCAAGAATCTGTTCCTATATATTATTTATAATGTTTTTTGTCTTTTTTTGCAACAGGTTTGTTGGTATAATACCATGCATTAAAAGGGGAAATGCACATTGTTAAAACCGATTGTTTTATGTATCTTGGATGGTGTTGGAATTCGTGATGATGATGAACATAATGCCGTGAATTTGGCGCATACACCGTTTTTGGATAACCTGGTGCGGAATTATCCACATTCGAAATTGAATGCAAGTGGGGTCGCGGTCGGCCTGCCCGATGGGGTTATGGGTAATTCAGAGGTTGGACACATTACACTGGGCGCGGGGCGAATTGTTAACCAATTCCTGCGCAGGTTTGAAATAACTGACTTTGACCAGAATTTGACGTTGCGGTATTTCGCGCAAACTGTTCGTGACGAGGGCGGAATTGTTCATGTTGCGGCGTTGATGTCTGACGGTCGGGTTCATTCGGATATCGATGGTGTATTACAGATTGTTATGCGTATTATTAACATTGGCGCGCGGGTTTGTATCCACTTTATCGCAGATGGTCGTGATACCCCACAAAAAAGCGCACAACAATATATCGACAAAATTAAAACTGTTTTGGCAGATGCGTTGAATGATGGACGTGCGTTTTTTGGAACGTTGTCTGGGCGGTATTACACAATGGACCGAAACCACAATATGGACAGAACGCGTTTGGCGTTTGATGCCATTGCCAAGGGGAAATCGCAATATCATGCAAAAACAATAGATGACGCATTATCAGATGCCTATGCACGTGGCGAAAGTGACGAATTTATCAAACCAACCATAATAACGCCAACGGTTATAACATCGCATGATGGTTTTATGTTCGGTAATTATCGCAGTGACCGCGCCCGTCAAATCGTTCGTGAAATGTTACAGACAAAATGTCATATGTTGTGCTTTTCCCAATATGGCGAAGGGCTGGATGAATTCTGCCCTGCACTGTTGCCGGATGTGCCGGTGGTAAATACGCTGGGTGATGTGTTGGCGCAAAATGGCAAACGGCAATTGCGCATTTCAGAGACGGAAAAATACAATCATGTCACGTATTTCTTTGATGCAGAGCGCAATATTGATTTCGATGGCGAAGAAAAAGTATTGGTGCCGTCACCCGCTGTTGCAACATTTGATATGAAACCCGAAATGGCGGCGCGTGAAATAACGTCTGAATTATTGCCCCGATTGCACGATTTTGACGTCGTGATTCTGAACTATGCGAATGGTGACATGGTTGGACACACCGGCAACGAACATGCCGCAATTGATGCAATGCGTGTTTTGGATAGGCAATTATCTGAATTGGTGCCAAATGTCGTAAATATGGGGGGCGCGGTGTTGGTTGTGGCGGATCATGGTAATGCCGAAGAAATGTGGGATTATAAAAATAATGTGCCGTTGACGTCGCATACTACGAACCCAGTGCGGTTTATATTGGTTTCAAATGGACATTATCATGTGCATGATGGTGGACTGGCCGATGTTGCACCAACAATACTGAGTTTGTTAAATATTGATAAACCAACCGAGATGACAGGTTACAGTTTGATTGATTAGCATAAATTACTGGATTGCTTCGCTATGCTCGCAATGACAAAGGTAGAACAGTGAATAATGCACAACACTACGAACAAGGGTTCTTACTCTCTTTTGTCATTGCGAGGGAGTGCAAACGACCGTGGCAATCTAGTTATAATAACAAAAAACAAACAGAATATTAACCTTTATTACGGCGCAGGACGAAAAAATCACGCAACATTTGTGCCGATGCATCGGCATATTCAGGCATTTCATGAACGTTTGGTTTCCACAAGTGTTTGTCGCTGTCGTATATTTTGGCGTTTGATGTTATGCCCCCGCCCTTAACATCACGTGCGGCAAAGTATATGTTCTTTATGCGCGCAAATGAAATTGCCGTTGCACACATTGCGCATGGTTCCAGTGACACATAAATATCGCAATCGTCCAGAAATTTCTGTCCCAGTTTTTTACACGCACGATTTATCGCAACAATTTCGGCATGCAGGGTCGGATTGTGTTTTTTTTGCACCTGATTTTCACCACGTGCAATTATTTTGCCATCCCTAACGATGACCGCACCGATTGGAACATCGTCGTGGGAAAATGCGCGCCGCGCCAAAATTAAAGTTTGTTTCATGAAATCCATATGATATACTTTACAGTATGGATTCAAAATTGCAAATCATTTCAGGTGCGTTTCGTGGGCGGAAATTAAAAGTCCCCACAACCGCGCGTCCAACGCAAAACCGTGCACGTATTGCCGTATTTAATATGCTGAACGACATATTAAAAACAGACGATGTGGTGGTGTGGGACGCGTTTGCGGGGTCTGGGGCATTTGGACTTGAATGCCTGTCGCGGTATGCGGGGGCGACGGTTATATTTACAGACGTTGCCGATGAATCGCTGCGTACGTTGCGGGATAATTTGGCAATGCTGAATGTTGGGGCGCGGGGGCGTGTTCTGCGCGCAGACGCGGTTGTGTCTATAAAAAAAATCGGCACAGATGCCGATTTAGTATTCCTGGACCCACCGTATGCCGATGGCGAATTGGGCAACGCGTTTGTAAAAAGATTTTTCAAAATTGCTAAAAGTGGTGCGATTTTGGTTTGGGAACAGGATGACGCGGTCAGTGTGATACCCACCCTGCCCGATGTTGATATTCTGCGTGATAAAAAATATGGTCGCGCACGATTCTTAATTTTGCAGAAACAATAAAAATTCCTTGATTTTTCATAGGTTTTGTTCCATAATGTGCCCCGCATAACACCCTTGGAGGTTATGCAGAGTTAAACCAATGCTATAAAAGGATTATAAAATGGCAATTAAATTAAACGCAGAAATTCGTAATGTTGCTGGCAAGGGGGCCGCACGTTCAGTTCGCAATGCTAAAAACATTCCTGCCGTGATTTACGGTGAAAAAAAATCCCCTGTCGCGATTGAATTAAATGGTCACGATTTTGAAATGTTGCTGAAACAGCCGGGTTTGCGGACAAAATTATTCCAAATCGAATTGAAAGATGGCAACGAAGATGCAGTTTTGATGGATATTCAATATCATCCAATATCTGATGCACCAATTCATGCAGATTTTAAACGTATTAATGTTAAAGAACCTATCAATATTACTGTTCCTGTTGAAGTTATCAATGTTGAAACGTCAAAGGGTATCAAATTGGGCGGTGTTTTGAACTTTGCTGTGCGTAAGGTCGCATTGCGTGGTTTGATTAATGATATTCCTGAAAAAATCGTTATTGATTTGGCTGATTTGAATATTGGTGATACCGTTCACGGTTCTGATTTGGTTTTGCCAAATGGTGTCGAACTGGGATTGCACCAGGCAGAATTGGCGTTTGCAATTATTGGTGGTAAAATGCCAGAAGAAGCAGATAAGCCAGCAGCGGCAGCAGCAGCAACGACAGCAGCCGCCCCAGCAGCCAAGGCAGCAACACCAGCAAAAAAATAATTGTATGATGTTTACAATTTTAATAGACCGCCCTGTTCGGGCGGTTTTTTGTTGGATTATATACTGGATTGCCACGGTCGTTATACTTCCGCGCAATGACAAAGGAAAAACTTCATATGTTTATCATAACCCCTTGAAATATTTTACCTAATAACTATATCTGATTCATAAACAAGCAAGGAGTCAAAATAAAATGGCAAAAGTATTAGGCATTGATTTGGGAACAACAAATTCCGCCATGGCATTTATGGACGGAACAGAACCAAAAATTATCGAAAATTCTGAGGGTCAACGTACAACCCCATCTGTGGTCGCAATCACAAACAATGGTGAACAGTTGGTTGGTATTACTGCAAAAAATCAGGCAGTCACAAACCCTGAAAATACAATCTATGAAATCAAACGTTTGATGGGTTTGCGCTATGACAGTGCCGCCGTCAAAGAAATTGAAAAACGCGTGCCATATAAAATTGTCGCGGGCGACAATGGTGATGCATGGGTTGAAATTGATGGCAAAAAATATGCACCATCCCAGGTTTCTGCGATGATTTTGGCAAAGCTAAAAAAAGATGCTGAAAATTATTTGGGTGAAACAATTACAGACGCGGTTATTACTGTGCCGGCATATTTTAACGATTCACAACGCCAGGCAACCAAAGATGCCGGTCGTATTGCAGGATTGAATGTGTTGCGTATCGTGAATGAACCAACCGCCGCCGCATTGGCATATGGATTGGATAAAAATAAAAACGGAACTATCGCAGTGTATGACCTTGGTGGTGGAACATTCGATGTTTCTATATTGGAAATCGTTGATGGCGTGTTCGAAGTAAAATCAACAAATGGTGATACTGCATTGGGTGGGTCTGACTTTGATGCGCGTATCTTGAAACACTTGATTGATGAATTCAAGGGTCAAACAGGTATTGATTTGTCAAATGATAAATTGGCATTACAACGCTTAAAAGAAGCCGCAGAAAAGGCAAAAATTGAATTGTCGTCAAAGACAAGTGCCGATATTAACCTGCCGTTCTTGACAGCAGATGCAACGGGTCCAAAACACTTTAATACAACATTATCACGTGCAAAATTGGAATCATTGGTTGAAGATTTGATTCAAAAAACAATTGAACCATGCAAAAAGGCACTGAAAGACGCCGGTTTGGATAAATCACAGATTAACGAAGTTATCTTGGTCGGTGGTCAAACCCGTATGCCCAAGGTTGTTGAAACAGTTAAGGAATTCTTTGGTCGCGAACCACATAAGGGTGTTAACCCAGACGAAGTTGTTGCCATGGGTGCCGCTATTCAGGGTGGTGTTTTAAAGGGCGATGTAAAGGATGTTTTGTTGTTGGATGTGACGCCTCTGTCATTGGGTATTGAAACATTGGGTGGTGTCTTTACACGCTTGATTGATCGTAATACAACAATTCCAACCAAGAAATCACAAATTTTCTCTACTGCAGAAGACAACCAGTCTGCTGTAACAATTCGTG
>JBKSNB010000012.1:0-3146 GCA_046882025.1 Alphaproteobacteria bacterium
GAAAAACGAAATCCACGTTCGGGGTCAAATTTCTGTAATGCCTGCATCAGTCCCATATTACCACTGGCAATCAAATCGCCAATTGGCACGCCATAATTCTTAAAATCATATGCCACAGACACAACCAGGCGCAAATGCGACCCAACCAATTGTTCCGCCGCAACCGAATCATGATTCTTGACCCATTTTGTTGCATAGTCGTATTCCTGGGCTGCGGACAGGACAGGGAATTTTTGTATATCCTGAATATACTGGGCCAGGCCGGCATCATCACTCGCCCCACGGGCAGCAACAATGCTGGTATTTTGGGTTGCCGGCAAAGTATTCTTGATTTGCTTTTTCATAACTTTTATACTATAACCAATAAAATAATAATTATCAAGACAGGAGATTTTTATCATGGCAACTATTTTAGAACGCAACAAAGACATAAAACCAAAGAAAAAAACATACCAAGAACACGCCCAGGACGCCCTGTATCGTGAGGTATGGGAAGAAGTTAACAATGATAAAACTGTTGAATTCTTAAAAAAATACTCACGTCAGTTAATTGTTGGTGCATTGGCGTTGTTGATTATTGTCACGGGCGTTCAAATCGGTGTGCGCACATATAATGCGAACAAAATGGCCGTTGCCACAAATTATGAAACCGCAATCGAAAATGTTGACGCAAATGCGTTGGCTGGGATTGCAAAAAATTCACGTGGCGCGACGTCTGATTTGGCATTATTTCAATCTTATTTGTTGGATAAAGATGTTTCTAAGCTGGAAGATTTAGCTAAAAACGGTCACACACGTGATTTTCGCGATTTGGCCAAAATTCATGTTGTATCCATTAATGGCGATAAAATGACCGCCACAGAGGTAGAAAAGTATTTATCAGATACAAACACTAAATCTTCGCCGTTTTATTACACATCACGTCTGATTGTTGCACAAAAATATTTGGCAGCGGGCGATATTAATAATGCAAACAAATGGTTAGACAAGATAATATCTGATAAAGATTGTCCTGCTGTAATTTCTGCAACGGCACAAACATTAAAATAGGAAGTAGTTATGCGAAAAATATCGTTAATTATATTGGCTATATTCACACTGGTTGCATGCGACAAACATGACCCGATATTGCCAGGTGTCCGCAATGCGATATTTTCGGAAAACAAATTAAAAATACTGAATATAAATGTTTCGGGATTGCCTGATAACATTTCAAACGACGCCGCACCAGAATGTCCGTATACACAAACGCAATCAAATGTTATATCAAACGGCGACAATAAAATATTTTCTGGGTTTCCAACACCAAACGCGGTTGCGTGCGACCAAAGGCCTGTATGCGATGGGATATATGTTTATGCGGGGTTGACAACAGGTTCTGTGGTAAAAATAAATTCCAAAACACGCCAGGTTGTATGGGGTGCCGACGTGTATAAATCTAGCAATTTGACCGGCGGGTCATCCGTGGTGGATATCGTATCACCAATAATATTAAAAGGTGGCTATGTTTATGCTGCAGGGCTAGGTGATGCATTTTGTAAAATCGGCGCAGATACGGGGATTAAGAAATGGTGTATTGATATTGGTTCTGCACATAAATTTATTGTGTTAAAAAATGTTTCATATGTTGTTGGCACAGATAATAACCTGTATGCAGTCAGAAATTCAGATGGTGCAATTTATTGGTCTGCACCATTGGATAAAATTGCCGACCCAGAATATAAAGACAAACAAATTATCGTCGGGGACAGGGTATTTGACGCCGAATCTGGCAGTGTTATAAAATAAAAAACACCGGCAATTTGCCGGTATTTTTAATCAAATGGGTTTTCTGATTTATCGTATGTTATTTCTATTGGCAGGTGTTCCCACTTTAACGCCGTTGCAATACCGCGCCGCAAATAACGTGTATACGATTCAGGTATATCAGATGCACCACCAACATTTATCTTGATACGCATTGGATGTCGACCAATTTGACGGGCAAACTTTATTTTCATTGCACGTTTAAGGCGCGACATAGGCGGTTGACGTTCAGCGACCAATTTTTCAACAATACGGTTTAACAAACTGGTTGGCACCTGAACATTTGATATGTCCCATTGTTCATAAATACGCTTGAACATATTTTGAACACCAGTTCCATTTTCCGCAGATATTGCCAATATCATCGGCTTTATAATCTGATGAAATGAATGTGCGAATTGATGTTTCAATTTCAGTAATTTTTCATCCCTGATTTCAGGTTCAACCAAATCCCATTTATTTAATGCAACGCTTAAAATCTTTCCGGCATCATATACGCGCCCCGCAATCCCCAATGCCTGATTTTCAATATTCCCCGTTGCATCAACCATCAAAATAACAACATCCGCCTTGTCGATGGCATCCAACGATTTTAACGCAGATAATGTTTCAACATCATCGGTGACCGATGATTTACGACGCAGACCCGCCGTATCCATTAAAACAATGTCACGTCCATAAAAATGCGTTGGTATTTTTACAGTATCACGCGTCACACCCGGCATATCCTGAACAATTTGACGTTTTTCACCCAAAACACGATTTACAAACGTTGATTTACCGACATTCGGCTGACCCAAAACAGCAATTTTAATACGCGTATCTGTGGGGCGTTCAATTGCCACAGACGACCCTGATATTTTATCCAAGAAAGAATAAATTTCATCAAATCCGCGCTTGTGTTCCGCAGATATCATAACCGGCGCACCAAAACCTAATTTATAAAACTCATTCGTATCCGACAAACGTTTTTCAGATTCAGATTTATTTATTAACAGCAGTACCGGTGCCTTGGTCTTACGGCGAACCATTTTCGCCCAATTAATATCATCTGCAACCAAACCCGTCCGCCCATCAACAACAAACAAAATCGCATCTGCCTTGGCAATTGCATCAAATGCCATTTGTGTAGAATCGGCGGCAATGCCAGATTTTGCCCCTTCTAGTCCTGCCGTATCAAATAATTCGTATGGACGGTTATAAAAAGAACCCGATATCGTATCCCGCGTAACACCAGGCCGATTATGAACCAACGCATCGCGCGTCCCCGTCAATGCGTTAAACAATGTTGATTTACCTGTATTTGGTCGTCCAGCAATAGTTACTTTCATAATATTTTT
>JBKSNB010000013.1:0-2147 GCA_046882025.1 Alphaproteobacteria bacterium
ACCGATTGCAAGAAAGATGAAAACTTTGCAAAAAATGTGTTTTCGTGGTTGGCTGTCGTATTGTTGGGCATAACAATTATATTTGAAATATTTATGCCATTTGTGGTTTGGGTGTTGGCACCGGGGTTCAGTTCTGACCCTGGGAAAATGCAGTTGACGGTTGTAATCGCCCGAATAATGTTTTTCTATGTGATATTCGTGTGTATTGCGGCATTTTTATCCGCAGTGTTAAACGCGATGTCAAAATTCTTGCTGGCCGCGTTTATGCCAGTAATGCTGAACTTAATGTTGATTAGTGGATTATTAATATCATCGTTCTTTGCCCAGGGAACTGTTTTATACATTATGTCCATAACCGTTATATTATCTGGAATTATTCAATGCGCGATTCTGTGGGGGCGTATTCGCAGGCACCATTTCGGATTGCGTCTAATAATACCAAAATGGACACCACAAATAAAATCTATGCTGAAACGTTTTGGCGTCAGCATAATCGGCAGTGGATTTTACCAGATTAGTATCATTGTCGGAACACTGGTTGCCAGTTTTCAACCAGGGGCGGTTTCATGGCTATATTATTCCGACCGCATTATTCAGTTACCATTTGCAATGATTGGGTTGGCGGTTGGGACGGTTCTGATGTCATCTATATCAAATGCGTTGGCTGAAAAAAATATGCGCAGTGTATATATTCAACAAAATTCGTCTATGCGCAGGTCTATGATGCTAATTATGCCATGTGTATTTGGGTTACTGGTGCTGGCTGAACCGATAATTAAATATTTGTTTCAATATGGCGCATGGACGGCAGAATCTACACATGCGGTTGCAGTTGCAATAATGATTCAGGTGTTCGCCCTGCCCGCAATGCTGGTCAGCCAGATTTACAGTAAAACCCTGTACGCGTCCCAGGATGTCAAGACACCTGTAAAAACCAGTATGGTATCGTTAGGTGTGGCGGCTGTATTATATTTCGCACTGTTTCCCGTTATTGGATACCTGTCGATACCGGTTGGAATCGTGGTCAGTGGATATATAAAAAACTATCTGCTGGGACGGGCATGCAGAATCAAGGGACTATGTCGTTTGGATGGTCGAACGGTTCGCGCAATTACGTTTTTTGCTGTCCTGGCGGGGGGATGCGGATTTGCCCTGTCGTATATAAAGGTTACCAGTATTTTTGTTTTGGCGTTTGCTATTTTTGGATACGCATTGGTGTATTTACCAATCGCATATATCGTTGACCGCAAAATTATCAAATAAAAAGTTGAAATCGGGTCTGATTTATGTTAAAATTAATATTGAATGAATGTAGGGGTTTCCGTGTATTTTAATCCCGATAATAACCTTGTACAAGGAGAAGCAAGATGAAAAAAGTAGTATCTATCGCAGTTTTAACGGCAATGTTGGCGGGTTGTGCGCTGACGGGCGAATCACAGGATTCCAACAAATATGGTTCTGATGGTTTTGCAGAAGAAGCGTTAATCAGTTCTGATGGCGCAACACTGAACGATTCGTATTTGTTGGCGCCTGCACCAAAATATTATATCGGCAGTGCGTATAAGGTCGAAGATGTTCAGTATATCCCCGCAGAGGACATGGAATATAATCAAACTGGGGTTGCCGGTATCATTCCAAACGAATTAAATGGCAGCAAAACCAGCAACGGCGAAATATTTGATTCTGAACAAATGTTGGCAACCAGTAAAACGTTGCCATTACCAACAATTGCACGTGTAACGAATACAGAAAACGGAAAATCTGTGGTTGTTCGCATAAATAATCGTGGTCCATTCGTTAACACCAGAATTATTGATTTGTCGGCGGCGGCTGCAAAACAGTTGGGCATGAATTCCACAACAAAAGTCCAGGTTCAGGTATTACCAGAACAATCCAAAGCGGTAAAAAATGCAACGCTGGGTACCATACAACCTGTTCAGCAACCTGTTTCACAGCCAGAAAAACAACCTGTTCAACAGGTTCAGGAATCACAACCTGTATCTGCGACACCAGTGGCAGTCACAGGTGGCGAATACAGTGTTCAAATTGCGGCATTCTATTCAGAAGATTCCGCTAATGATTTGGCAAATCAAATGAAGAAATATGGCAAGGCGGTTGTTGCAAACGAAGGCGGTCTGTATAAGGTT
>JBKSNB010000014.1:0-8850 GCA_046882025.1 Alphaproteobacteria bacterium
CATCCAGTTCAGAACGGATTGTTGCCTCGCCCTCAGGGATGCGTGGGTCTGGTCGTTTGTTCTTGGCATTTGATGACACGACCTCTATTTGTTTATAACCGTCTGCATCTGGTTTTTCCTGCACAGATATGCTGGATACAACGCCGATACTGCCAAGCAATGCTGTCTTTTCTGCCACAATCTTTGTTGCAGCAGGTGCCAACCAGTAAGCAGCCGAGCAACAGTTGCGACCAACATATGCCCAAACAGGTTTCTAATCGCCAGCTCTGTGTATTATCTCTGCTGTTTCAGATGGGCCAACGGCCACACCACCAGGACTGTCTACATCCAGCAAGATAGATTTAACATCTGGGTTATCCAGCGCAGCCTGTAAATCTTTTGCTAATAAATCCAATGCTGTACCACCCATCAAAAACGTGAACACATCGGCACGTGGCGTGATAACACCATGAATTGGTATTACTGCCACCCCGTCACGAATAGTCGCGGTGTGCGTGTTTGCGAGGGGGGCTGAGCAAATAAAGAGAGGCCTGCTTGGGCCTCCCTAAATGTTGCGTTCATACCTTGTATTGCTCTAAAAAACCTATATTTTGCGGTTTGCAGCATATTGTATCCTTTTAATTTTGCACAAAAACAACATCGTTTTTATGCGTTTTTATATTTGAATTGTGTGCTTGTTCTATACAAAAGTCCAGAACATTTTTAGAAAATGCACCAATATTTCTAAAAAAGACAAAACTTTACAAGTTTTTTAAGAAAGTAAAGGTTTGTGTATCAAACTTTACTTTTTTGTTTGACTTGTAAAGGTTCGTGTATTAAACTTTACTTTTATAACAGCCATAGGAGTTACTTATGAAAAGAACTTTACAGGGAACATTGGTTAACTGCTCTCTATCTTCTGAGCATTACAACGCATTTGTCCCAAATCCTTTACCACCTGTTCCTGCAATCAATTTTCAAGAAATATCCGTATTGCTTGAAAAAGCAAATAAGGCTCTTGGCGAACTGAACGGCGTCATAGAAACTACTGTTGATCCATCTATAATCAATTATATGTACGTTCGCAAAGAAGCAGTCGTTTCTTCGCAAATAGAGGGTACACAATCAACTTTGGATGATTTGCTAAAGTATGAATCAGATCAAACACAAGGTGTACCTGTCGAGGATGCCGCTGAAGTGTCTTCGTATGTTGCAGCTTTAAGCCATGGTTTAGACAGAATCCAAAATGGCTTTCCATTGTCTTTGCGTTTAATACGAGAAATTCATAAAAAACTTTTACAAAATTCTCGTGGTCATACAAAGATGCCTGGCGAATTTCGTACATCACAAAACTGGATTGGTGGAACCCGTCCTGGCAATGCACGATTTGTGCCTACACCACCGGATAAACTTACGCAAGTCCTTGGTGATTGGGAAATCTTTATGAATGACGATGAAGACAACATACCTGTATTACTAAAGGCGGCTTTGATGCATGTGCAGTTTGAAACCATCCATCCTTTCCTTGATGGCAATGGTAGAACAGGCAGATTGTTAATAACTTTATTTTTATGTGTTAAAGGTGCATTGAAATCTCCTTTCTTATATCTAAGTTTGTTCTTTAAGAAAAACCGTGACTTATATTACGAGATGCTAAGCAATGTTCGTAAAACAGGTGACTGGGAATCTTGGATTAACTTTTTCTTGGAAGGTATAGTTGAAACATCTAATGATGCCAAAAATACCCTGATAGCTATTCAAAAGTTGTTCTCTGAAGACAAAGAAAAAGTTGCTGCTCTAGGTCGTGCTGCTAAATCTGGTTTGCTTGTATTTAACGAATTTCAGAAGAAACCTTTGTTAAATGTTTCTGAACTTGTTAAACGTACAGATATCAGTAAACCAACTGTCATCAGTACACTGAATAAGCTAATAGAACTTGGTATTATATCCAAACAATCAGAAAAAAAATGGGGACAAACATACACCTATTCAGGTTATGTAAAATTATTAACCCCTGATTCTGATCCATTGTAAACCTTTACAAGTTTTTTAAGAAAGTAAAGTTTTATACGTTAAACTTTACTTTCTGGCAAAGGTATCTTTTCATACCAAATATTCCCAGATATTACCAAACAACTGTTCTTCCATTATTATCCAGAATTATACAGAATAAACTTTAAGGTTTGGTTTTTTGCAAACCTTAAAGTATAAAGTCCTATTCTTCGCTTTCATCGCCCCCGCCGTTGTCTATTGCTGTTGTTAATCCTGCCTCGGTCCGTAGTTTTTGTTCCTTGACTCGTTGAATGTGTTTGGGTTCCCATGATCCGCCGGTTATCTGTGCGGTTTCCTCTTCTAAGGTTGATACACCTAAGTCCACACGATATGCTGCGGCACGTATTTCTTTTATCTGATCAATCTGACCACGTGGTGGTCCAATCCATTCTGTCCCCAAATATGCGGCCCGAACAAATGGGGCAGAGAAGAATCCCGGAGCATCCAGAAATCCTTTCGCAATTGCCTCAGATATTACCATTTCGTATATCGGCTGGCAGAATTGGTTCGCCATCCAGATACGTCTTGCACTAAATGTTTTCCACGCCTCGACCAATGCTGCCTGTGCTGCGGAATAACTTGCTGTGAAATGCTTGATCAGTATTTCAAACGGCAATTCCAGCGCAACACCAATCTGTCGCAATATCGATTGTACAAACACATCGTATGCTTGGTTCGGTCGTTTTGGATCCGCAATTTCAATTGCCTCATTTGGTTGCAAGTCTAAGATTGCACCGGGGGACAATTTATAGTCGCTGTTCCTTGATACACTGATAGATTCATTGCCTGCCATTGGAACCATTGGCTGCAATTCCTCTTCAGATTCTGTTTTCACAAATATCGTAAACATGGAAGATATTACTGCTGCCATGATTTCGGCCTCGGTATATCTATCCAGTTGTTTCAGACTTTCAATGACCGGTGCCAGATACGGTACGCCACGTGTCATGCCAGGTCTAACCCTTGTGAATATGTGCAACATCTGACGATAACCATCTTCATCAAACGCAGGGATTTTTACATATTCCAGTGCACCCTCGTTATGGTCATCTGGGTTATGGTTCGCAACATGATATGCAACCGGTGCACCATCATCATCCAATTCTACACCGGCCACAATCTTATCGTTCGTTTCATCCGGATCTGTAACGCGGTCTGCCTCTATAATCTGTATCGTGGTGCCAAACGGCGTACCAGGACGTTCTTTGTATTTTCTTAATGCAAACACATCACCAGATTCCAAACAAGAACGCAAAATCAAAGCCTGCATTTCTGCAAAGTTTTGACCACGCGTTATGTCACAATCACGATTGTCGGCCCACATTTGGAAAATGCGTTCCGCTTTGTTTTCCCATTTTTCCATCTCGTCATCTGTTTTCAGATAAGGACGTAAGATTTCACGATCTATGTGCGATTGTGGTTTCAATCCTGTCCCGATTACATTGGTCACAACAGTGCTAACAGCACCAACGGCCAATGGAGCATTACGGAGCAAATCACGAGAACGATCACGCAATACTGGCAAATCATCCAAGGTTACATTGTCGCCTGAGCCACCGATAGGATTCCACGTCTGCGTTTGTCTGCGGCTTTTACTTGCACCGGTATATTTGTCCCAGCTGAATAAACCAAGAAATAGTAATGATTTTTGTGTGCCATATAAACTACTTGTATTAAACATATCAATTTTCTATAATTTCCAGTATGGGAAAGACACCTGATTTATTTATCTTGGCTGAGCATGCGGATTTAATGCAAAAACTGTCCGAATGGGATATTGCGTATCATCAAAACGATGCTCCAATTGTTGATGATGCAACGTATGATGCGGCAAAGTCACGTGCGTTGGAAATTGAAGAATTGTATCCTGAATTGGCACCAGATGGTGCGTCGTCACGGGTGGGGGCTGCGGTGTCTGATAAATTCAAATCGTATACACACAGTGTTCCGATGCTGTCAATTTCGGATGTTTTTAATGAAACCGATGTTGCAGATTGGTTTAATAAACTGTCTGACAAAGATTTATTTATTGAATTAAAGGTCGATGGTGTTTCGTATGCGGCGCGATATGAACATGGGCAACTCGTTCGTGGACTTACGCGGGGCAGTGGGGTTGCCGGCGAAGATATAACCGAAAATTTAAAAACAATTCCTGATATTCCGCAACGGCTGTCCGGTGATTATCCCGATGTGATAGAGGTTAGGGGTGAGGTTTACATGATGCGGTCTGATTTTATCGCCTTGAATGAAATGGGTGGGCGTCAGTTCGCCAATCCGCGTAATGCGGCGGCGGGCTCACTGCGTCAGTTGAATCCGAAAATTACGGCGTCGCGCCGATTGTCTGCGTTTGGTTATACGTATGGTGAATTGTCTGAACGCACTTGGAAAACACAGAGTGAATATTTTGATAAATTGGAATCGTGGGGATTCAAGACAACGCGCCAATGGGCGCATCATGCACACACAATGGACGAAATACAAAATGTTTACAATTCTGTGATGGCAATGCGGTCTGAAATTCCATTTGATATTGATGGTCTGGTTATCAAGGTTAATAATGTTGATGTTCAGGAACGTATGGGTTCGCGCGCAAATTCCCCCCGGTGGGAGGTTGCGTATAAATTCCCCGCTGCACGTGCGATAACGATTTTGCGTGATATTACGATTCAGGTTGGACGGACAGGGGTCCTGACCCCTGTGGCAGAGCTGGAACCAATAAACATTGGCGGGGTGGTTGTGTCGCGCGCAACATTACATAATGCCGATGAAATTGCGCGTCTGGGTGTTCGCATTGGCGATAGGGTAATTGTTCAGCGCGCAGGTGATGTTATACCACAAATTGTTGGGGTTGATACGCAAATTGGTGAATCTGCCTATGAATTCCCGACGCATTGTCCGGTATGTGGGGCGAATGTGGTTCAGGAATCTGGCGCAGTTGCGCGCAAGTGTGTTAATTCGTTGGGTTGTCCGGCGCAACGAATTGGCGAATTGGAACATTTTGTGTCGCGTCACGCATTTGATATAGATGGCCTAGGAACGCGCCAGTTGGAATTGTTCGTTGATAAGGGCTGGATAAAATCACCGGCGGATATATTTACGCTGATTCAAAAACATGGTGACGAATTGCGTCGGATGGATGGTTTTGGTGATAAATCGGTTTCTAATTTGGACGCTGCAATTAAAAACGCAACTGTAATAGATTTGCATCGATTCTTGTACGCGATTGGAATACCCGATGTTGGTGAAGTGTCTGCAAAATTTTTGGCGCGACATTTTGGAAAATTGGAAGCTGTGCGCAATGCTACGGATATTCAGTTAAAGCAGGTTGATGGTATTGGTGATATTATGGCGGGTGAAATAGTGTCGTTTTTCGCAGATGAACATAATGCCCAAATTATAAATGATTTATTACAATATATAACGGTTCGTGATACGGTCAATGAAACAGGTGGTGCATTGGCTGGAAAACGCATAGTATTAACAGGAACACTGACAAAATATACACGCGATGCCGCCAGGGATATACTTGAACGCATGGGCGCGCGCGTTCAATCGTCTGTGTCGCCCAAGACGGATATTGTTATTGCAGGTGATGCCGCCGGCAGTAAATTGGATAACGCAAAAAAATTGGGCATAACGATATGGGGCGAAAATGATTTAGATGCGCTGGTTGGGGCAGGGGGAAAATAATTTTGGCAAACAAAACACAACAAGATAATCTGGATAGACCGTCATTTAAGAGACGCATGCTGGTATGGTTGTTTAATCTGGCGTTGATTTTGGCGGTGTTTATTGGTGCGTATGTTTTGACTGTGTATTTGCAGATGCCGTCATTGGATGCAATTTTATATGAAACGCGACCTGCGACGGTTGTTTTTGTTGATAATTCGGGGACGGAAATTCGCAGTTCTAATCGAATAATGGGAACGCCTGTGTCTGTTGAAACATTGCCGCCGCATGTGTGGCAGGCAATTGTTGCCATTGAAGATAAGCGTTTTTTCAATCATGGACCGTTGGATTTGCGTGGGACATTGCGTGCGGTGGTTGTTAATTTGTTTTCTGGTCATTTTGCATCGGGTGGTTCATCTATAACCCAGCAAACGGCCAAGAATGTCTTTTTGTCGCGTGACAAGAAAATATCGCGCAAGGTTCAGGAATTAATTTTATCGTATTGGTTGGAAAATCGTTTTTCTAAGGAACAAGTGCTAGATTTATATATGAATCGTGTTTCATTGGTTGGCGGCATGCGCGGAATTGATGCTGCGTCGCGCGCCATGTTTCAGGTTCCTGCAACCAAATTGACGGTTGCCCAGGCGGCACAAATTGCGGCAATGTTAAAGGCACCAACAACATACAGTCCATTAAAAAATCCCGATGCGAACATTGAACGTGCGCGAACAGTGTTAACAGAAATGGTTCGTCAAAAATATATTGATATAAACCAGGCACGTATTGCGGCGCAAAGTTTACAACCTGCAACGTCTGTGGCGGATACGAACATATATCGTTATTGGACAGATTACGTCATGGACGAAGTTGAATCACGTCTTGGTGAATTAAAATCAGATATTTATGTTTATACTACATTGGATAGGCGCTTACAGGAACGTATTGCCGATGTATTACCACGCAACGTTGGCGAATATCAGGGGGCGGTTGTCGCAATGTCGCGTGATGGTGCGGTTCGTGCAATGTCAGGTGGGGCGGATTATCAGTTAAGCCAGTTTAATCGTGCCCTGGCGATGCGCCAACCCGGCAGCAGTTTTAAGCCTGTTGTATATTTGGTTGCGCTTGAAAATGGTATGACGCCCGAAACATTTGTGAACGATTCGCCGTTTGCGATTGGTGACTATAATCCAAAAAATTATAATGAACGTTATTATGGTGACATTGATTTGGCGACCGCCTTTGCCAAGAGTGTGAATTCAGTTCCATTAAAATTGACGCAAACGTTCGGAATTGATTCTGTGCTAAGTATGGCGGGACGTTTAGGCGTTGGAACAAAATTGCATCGCGAATATTCGACTGTTTTGGGGGCGTCTGAAATGAATTTAATTGATTTGACGAATATTTACGCGGTGATATGGAATAACGGTGAATCTGTGCATCCATATTCGATTACGAAAATAACAGATTTCAATGGAAACGTTTTATACGAACGCAATCCGTCTGATGCGATACAGGTTTTACAGCCCCAAACGGTTGCATATATGACCCAGTTATTATCGAACGTTGTGTCGACTGGGGGGACGGGACATCGTGCGATGGCGCCTGGGGTTATTGGTGGCAAGACGGGGACCAGTAATGACAACCGTGATGCGTGGTTTGTTGGTGCAACTGATAAAATGGTTGTGGGTGTTTGGGTTGGCAACGATGATTTCAGCCCGATGTCGTCAAATGTAACGGGTGGCACAATTCCTGCGGAAATTTTTCATGACATTGTAAACGCACAGAAAAAATAATATTTTATCGAATTCTTTTTTATGATATAATACGAATTATGAAAGGAATACTTAAATCATCAATAATACCATTTTTATCGTGTATGGCGATTACGTCGGCGTTTGCTAATTGGCAGAATCCTGGTCGTTATATCGTTGATGATAGATATCGTGATGATGGGGCGCGTTTCGTTTTGTCCATGCGTGGTGGGGTTGCGTGGGGCAACGCGCGGATTGAAAATTCACTTAAAAATGCATCGGTGGAATATTTCTATGACATATCTGATGGTGCGGCGATAACTTCTGCATATTGGCAGTGTTACTTGGATGGTCGTCCTGGGTGTGTATATCCTGATCCTGAAAATGTTGTGTCTGGTGGATACGGTAATGTTAGTGGCCTGGGGGCAGATGAAAATTATTCTAAGTTTTCTTTTGCTGGTGGTGCCAGTATTGGTTTCACCATTCCGCATTCGCCCCAGTGGCGGATTGAGGGGGGCTGGGATTACATTTCTGAAACAGAATATAACCAGTCGCCGTTATTCAGTGGTGAATTGGCGTTATCTGGTGGCGAAGTTGATGGTGTTGTTGTAAATGCGGAAATGGCATCTGTCCAATCAAAATTGACCACAGATGTATTCAGTGTTATGGCATTTTATGATTTTTATGATGGTATCCAGAAACCGTTGTATCAAATGATACCATACGTTGGTTTTGGGGTTGGTTACGGCATATCGCACACAGAACTAAGCGTTTTTGATAACTATGGCGATTTATCGAGTGTGGAAGGCATGTCTGATTATGGTGAGGTTGGTGATAATTATATCATCAGTTTTAATCGGTCCAGCAAGGATATTTCGAATTTTGTTGCATTGGCGGCGGTTGGTTTTTCGTATGGCATATATGAAAACACATTTCTTGATTTGGGGATTCGTGCGATGTATATCCCCAGTATTGAATGGAAACTGGTTGGCAACGACGATTCATTAACGCGTGACCTGTTCAGTGCGAAAAATATGATATACACTGATTTTATGTTTGGTCTGCGCATAGAATTTTAAAAAACATCTTTACATAAACACCGCCCGTTTGGGCGTTTTTTTTGTAACATTACATAATTAAAAAAAACATACACAAATCAAACGGTTAAATACGATAAACTGGTGCAAAAAAAACCAACGATTAAAGTCAACCACTTTTTGCATGTTTTTGTTGGTGTTGGAAAAAACGCTCTAATCCACAGTGTATCTGTCTTTGCGCAGTTTTTATGGTTTCGCCAATTTTGTGTTTTACCTAGTGCAAAAAAAACGTTGGTTTGTGTTATAAAAGTATCACAGGAAATCTAAGGGGGACAGCACAATGCGCAGACATAATATATTCA
>JBKSNB010000015.1:0-3541 GCA_046882025.1 Alphaproteobacteria bacterium
CCATCTTGGCGATTTTATACGCCAATGTTGCCTTGCCAATACCGCGCGGTCCCGTCAATATCCACACCGGGTGTATTGGGTGTGCGTCGCGTCCGTTCCATGCGTCTGTGAACGCTTTCAGTGTTGACGCATGCCCAACCAGACAATCGTTGTCTATCGGTGCAGGAAATTTATATACAGATTCTTTTGCCTTACGAACCATCTACTTTATTCCTATTATAACCTTGATGTTCTTAATTATACGGGCGAACATTTGAACGCGTTTGACGTCCTGCATCGCCACCAATTCAGATTCTGCAATTTGTTCGCCATCTTTGGTTGCAATAATTTTACCTATGACATCACCTTGGCGAATAGGGGCTGGAATCGGGCTGTCGTATTGGGCAAAAACCCGAATGCCGTCCATCTTTTTTGGCTTATTCAGTGTTATTACAAATGGTTTTACAACAGTTGCATCAACAAATTCTTGTTTTCCGTACCATAGGGGCATTTTAATAACATTGTCGCCTGGCTTATAGAACGTATGATTAATGGTTTTTTCATAACCATAGTTTAACAGTTTTTTCATCTCGTTCGCCAGGTTGTCATGACCTTTGGCCTTAAAACCATTAATGACGCCGATTAAACGTCTGCCACCAACAATAGAACTGGCGACCACACCATATCCACCTGTGTCCGTATGACCGGTTTTCATGCCGTCCGCGCCGGGCATAATGAACAATAATTTATTGTAATTAACGGTGTGTGTTCGTCCCCAGTCGCGACACCAATCCGATTTATATTCGCTAAACTCAAATCGCTTTGTTGCAAACATAGGGTAAATTTCAGGGTATTCGCTAATTATGTGTCGTGCCAACATTCCTAATTCGCGCGATGTCGCCAAATTATTAGGATTGGGCAGGCCACTCGCATTTCCAAATGTTGATTGCATCATGCCGATACTACGCGCCTTGTCGGTCATCATTTTTGTAAAATCGTTTTCTGAACCTGCCAATTTTTCAGCCACAACCACCGACGCATCGCCGCCCGATAACACTATCAGCCCCAAAATCAAATCACGCACAGAAATCGTTTGACCGGATACCAAACAAATTTTACTGGCGGGATACCACAGTGGATTTTTATAGTCCGCGTTATCAGATACTGGGAACCGATCGTCCATGGAAATACGACCTGCCTTGATTTCATCAAATAACACCGCCAAAGTCATCAATTTAATCATTGATGATGGTGGCATCAAAACATCCGCGTTTTTTTCAACAATGGTCGCCCCAGAATCATAGTCAACCAGGTATGCAGAACGTGCATTGGTTGAAAAATCCGCCAATACAATGCATGGCATAAACGAAAACAAAATTGCGCTTAGTATCTGTTTCATATCATCTGGATACTAACAATTATCCAGAACGATTTCCATATTTTTTTGATTGATTTTTATCAATTAAATATTGACACCATATATTAATGTTTGAACGCTAAAAAAGTCCCGTCAATAATTTGTTCTAACCTGACATCACATATGGTTTTTGGCGGAATTGGTGTTCCATCAATTTTTACTGGTATATCGTCGGGTGTGCGGGCAAAATTATCGTTTTCAACCAATACAGATACGGTTTTACCGGTTTGTGTTGCTGTGTAATTTTGCATGTTTTGATTTGCCATATCGGTAATAATTTTAACGCGTTTCTTGGATGTTGCGCGTTCAACCTGGTTTGGCATGGTTGCGGCGGGCGTATCGGGACGTGGCGAAAAAGGAAACACGTGGATTTTAATTGGTTTTAATTCATGGACCAAATTCAGTGTTTCATTAAATAATTCGTCTGTTTCGCCGGGAAAACCACAAATAATATCCCAACTAAATGTAATGTTGCCGGCATATTGAACCAATTTTCGCACTGTGTCTGCATTGTGCCTGCGTCCCATTGCTGACAAAATTGCGTTCGACCCTGATTGCATAGACAGGTGTAAATGTGGCATCATGCGACTGTCGTTATGTATTAAATCAACGATTTTTAATAATTCAGGACTTGCCGGGTCCATAGATGATAGGCGCAGACGCCGTATTTCTGGAACATCGCTAAGTAATTTTTTACAAACGTCAGATATGAACATGGTTTTGTCACCATCGGCATAATGATAGGACGCAATATCAACCCCAGTCAGGACAATTTCATAAAACCCGTTTTTGATACCGTCACGAACATCCGCCAAGATATCAGAATACGCAAACGATACCGCCGGCCCACGCAACAGACGTGTGACACAATATGTGCATTTATGGTTGCATCCATTTTGAACCTGAACAAATTGCTTGGACAGGTGTTCGTCATTCCCACTAAAATTGTCTATGGTTGAATCTGGTGTTATGTTGCCAATCGCAGTGATATAGGCATCAACTTTCATTTTATCTGCGTTATTTATAACGATAACGTTTGGAATCGCAGAAAATAATGCTGGATTCCTAGTCGCGGCACATCCTGTGACAAAAATAGGGCAGTTGGGGCTTTCACGTGCAATTTTGCGAACTGCCTGACCGGATTGGCGTTCGCCTTCTGCGGTAACCGCACAGGTGTTAACAACAATGGCCGTATTTATATGCCCGGACAGCATAGATTTAATTTTTTCGCATTCCAGCGCATTCAAACGGCAACCAAACGACAATGTTTTTATATTTTCTGCTTGCATTTTTAATATCCTTGGGGCATTATATCTGAACTGAAAACTATTTCAATAAAGGATTTAAAAAATGGCACGTACAACAAATTCAGACACATTACCATTCGTAGAGAGCAGGTATGAACTTGGCATGTTGGCATCACAACGTGTTCGTGATCTTAACGGTGGGGCGGAGCCGGTTGTTGAACTTGGACGTGATAAACCGACGGTTACGGCATTGCGTGAAATTGCGAGTGGCAAGTTGGATATTGATAATGTTCGCCACGAATTCGTTCAATCTTACAAGGAATCACCTGTTGCTGAAATGGCAGAAGAAACGTTAGAGGTTGAATCGTCTGACCCATTGTTGCGTGAAATTGACGCTGAATTGGAAAACAGTTTGGTTGCTGATGATTCTGAATCTGTTGACGATGCTATGGCGGACAGCACTCCAGATTCTGATGATGCCGAATAGTTTGCTTTTAGGAAACGTCGCATAGTTGGTCTAGTGCGCCACATTGGAAATGTGGTATGCTCATCCGGGCATCAAGGGTTCGAATCCCTTCGTTTCCGCCAGAAAAATCAAACACCCGTGTGGGTGTTTTATTTTTATGCATCGGAAACACGGATGAGAATCCTGGTTCGACAATGAGTAAGCGAAAACAAGCAAAGCGCAGTTTGAGCGCTAACGAATGCCCCGCAGGCATAAGCCGAGGGAATCCCTTCGTTTCCGCCAGAAAAATCAAACACCCATATGGGTGTTTTATTTTTATGCATCGGAAACACGGATGAGAACCCTGGTTCGACAATGAGTAAGCGAAAACAAGCAAAGCGCAGTTTGAGCGCTAACGAATGCCCCGCAGGCGTATGCCGAGGGAATCCCTTC
>JBKSNB010000016.1:0-4663 GCA_046882025.1 Alphaproteobacteria bacterium
AACAACGCCGGTTTACCATGACTTGGCGCCTCAGACACACGGACATTGCGCGGAACAACTGTTTTGAAAACCTGGTCACCAAAAACACGCCTAACGTCATCTTCTACTTCACGTGTTTGACCATAGCGTTTGTCATACATTGTTAACAAAACCCCTAATATTTGAAGTTTTGGATTCCATTTCTTTTTAACTTCGCCAATAGAAGATGTTAACTGACGTATTCCTTCTAGGGCAAAAAATTCACATTGCAGTGGTATTATAACATAATCAGATGCATTTAGCGCGTTCAACGTTAAATACCCCAATGCAGGCGGACAATCTATGAGTATATAATCATAATATTCGCAAACAGAACTTAACGCGTCACGCAACCTATATTCACGATTATCCATATCCAACAAATCAACCTCTGCCCCTGCAAGCGCCAAACTAGATGGCAACAAATGCAACCCCGGAACCGCAGTTGTTAAAATATTTTCAGCCACCTTAGCCATTCCCATTATTACACCATATACACTCTGTTGATGATTTGCACGAACAAAACCCAACCCAGTTCCGGCATTTCCCTGTGGATCCAAATCAATCAACAAAACACGTTTTTTTATTGCAGCAAGTGAGGTTCCTATATTTATCGCAGTTGTGGTTTTACCAACCCCACCCTTTTGATTCGCAAATGAAATTATCGTTGTCATTTCCCGGCCTTTTTTAATATTTTTACTATATACCAACCCTACCGATTCGGTCAAGACACAAATTTCATCACAAAAATCAAGAAAAATCAATACATTACAAACAATTTCACATGAAATCAAAAATATTTTTTATTATTTCCCGGCAAAAGGCCGGGAAAGACAAAACAACAATTCAATACAACCAAAAACAAAAAACAACGTATAAACAACAAGTTAACAAAAATTTCACATGAAATTATTATTTGTGGGATATAATCAAAATATAACCATCGCCTGTTTTCGACGGAATCAATTTATAATCAAATTTATATTTCTGTTTTGCAACGGATATTTCGTTTTGTATTTCCCGGCCTTTTAATAAAAAAAGCCGGCAATTTTGTCTATACACATAATCCAAAATTTTTATCAATGGCGCGAATGCACGTGCAGTAAAAACACATGCATCTTTATCTAAATTTGTTTGTTTTACAAAATCTTCAACACGCCCATGGAAAATCGTCAAATTATCTAATTTCAACGCATCTTTAACCGCCGTCAAAAACATAGTTTTCTTTCCAATAGATTCTATACACGTCACATTCCAACCCAAAATCGCCAAAACAACCCCAGGAAAGCCGGCACCGCTGCCCAAATCAACAACATTTACATCACGCGGCAAAACATCCGCCAACTGCGCCGAATCGGCAAAATGCCGAACCTCAATATCCGACAGCGTGCTGGGGGCCACCAGATTCATACGTTTCGACCAATCCCGTAACATTTGGGCATATAAATCAAATTTGACTTTATTATTCATAAATCGTATTGTAACATAACAAAATCATGAAAAAAGCAGAAAATTTATTTATAGGAATTATTTTAATTACATCGATTGTTTTGGTGTTGTATTTTGCGTTGCACAACAACACCACACAAAACAACGAAATTGTTGCAAATAAATACGGTTCTTTTTTGGCAGCACAGCACGCGGTGTATGTTAATGATTTTGCCGCCGCGTCAAATTTCGCAACAGATTTATCCGACATTGATTATGTAAACGTGAAAAATCTTCGCACGTTGTCTAAATTTCTTGAAGGTGACCTGCCTGAAAATGTTTTGGAATTAAAAGATGAAAAATCTGCACCTGCAAAAATCATCTATGACGCGTATTTGATAAAGAATGATTTGTGGGATGATGTTCGCCAACGCCATGAAAAAGATACCGCCGCATTAATGTCACCGGTTCGCATTTGGTCCGGGATTGCCACAGATAGAAAAACAAAAACACTTAAATTTATAGACGAATTAAACACTTCGCCTGCATGGAAATCTTTTATCCGTGGTCAGATTTATGCAGAGCAGGGCGAAATAGAAAAATCCGCACAGGAATTTCAATCTGTCCCAATCGAATTCATGAACATAAATGATTATTTATATATAATGTCGTTCTATGAACACAATGGTATGTCTGATGCCGCGACCAAACTGCGGACAGAGTTTACAAATATGCCGGGTGGAATGTATTTAATAAAACACAATTCTGTGCCAGATTGGTCTGAATATTCAGGCCACAAACAACAATTGGCATTCAGTTTATTACAGACCGTATCGCACACCAAAATAATGATGTATTCAGATTTATCATTGGTTATGTTACAGTTTTCAAATATTATCGCACCGGACACCAATACAGACGCCAAGGCGTATTACATAGGGCAATATTTATACAATACGCATGGGAACTATACTGAACAATTTAATAAAATACCGAAACAAAGTCCGTTCTATCCGTTCACGCAATCAATAAAATCTGAACATAATTTATCTGAATTAAAACAATCGGTGCAAGAAAACCCGCTGTTTGTTCCAACGTTGCAGAAATTAATAGCACATCAAATAAAAAATGGCGATAAACATGGTGCAATTCGTTCGATAAATCGCGCGTTAAAAAACAAAAATCTGAGTGATGAGGGCAGGGCATTTTTTACCAAAATTCGTGCCAGCATATATTTTGTGTTTGGCGATTATAAACGCGCCCAATCAGATATACACAATGCATCATCTGTTTTTAATGTTGATACAGATATAATTTTATTGCAGGCAAAGATATGGGCGGCCGAAAATCGCGAAATAGAGACAGCATATGATTACGTAATGAAAGTTATCACCCAACATCCAACCGATGTTTTTGCCTGGGATACGCTGGGGCAGGTGGTATATGTTCGCGAAGGTGTTGATGCCGCACTGGACATCATAGAAAATGTCGCATCTGTATCAACAGTATGTTCGTCTTTATTTGAACATTTGGGCGAGATGTATGTCGAAATTGGCGAACTTGATCTGGCACGCGACGCATATTTACGTGCAATTGATTTATCTGATGATGGGATGGTAATTGTACCAAACGTCAATAAAAAACTAAGGAAAATAAAATGAATATTTGTGTAATTGGTGCTGGGGCCTGGGGAACAGCGTTGGCTATATCTGCTGCAAATTCGGGTAATAATGTGACACTGTGGACATTTGATGGGAATTATAAAATATTTGATGGGGTCAATATGCCTGTGAATTTACAAATTTCACGTGAATTATCTGACGCGAAAAATGCAGATTTGTGGTTATTGGTTACACCTGCAGAATTTTTCCGCGAAACATTAAAACAAGCATCCGTGTTTTACAACGGGTGCCCAGTCATCATCTGCACCAAGGGCGCAGAAAACCAGACCGGTAAATTTATGTCTGAAATACTGAACGATGTTTTACCCAATTGCAGTGCCTGCGGTGTTTTATCAGGACCTCAATTTGCTGCTGAGGTTGCATCTGGTATTCCCACAGGTTCAACATTAGCAGGGAACAATATTATTCATCATGCCGGCCAGAAAGCATTATCAAATTTAGAATTAAGTTTTACAGACGATGTTATAGGAACCCAATTGTGTGGTATTGGTAAAAATGCGGTCGCGTTGATTTTTGGGTATAACAGCGTAAAAGCACGCGGTGAAAACGAACGGGCGTTAATATTCACCAAGGCATGGAATGAGATTATAGAAATAGGTTTGAAAATGGGTGCTAAATTACGCACATTTAGTGATTTGTGTGGTATTGGTGATTTATTTCTATCTGCGACATCTATGACCAGCAGAAATTGTTCAGGCGGCGCATCGTTGGCACGCGGCGAAGAAATACAAGGAACGGTCGAAGGTGTGTTTGCGCTAAACGGGTTGATTGAACGCGGTAAAAAATTGAATGTGCCAACCCCAACACTATCCGAAATGAAAATAAAAATGGGATTATAACAGCCGCCGTAAAGGCGGTTTTTTGTTGCTTTTGATAACGCCATGTTGTATCGTAATTCGGTAAAGTTAAGGATTAAAAATGAACGAAAAAAAGTTATCTTTTGAAGACGCATACAAACAATTAACCGAATTAGTTAAAAAAATGGAATCTGGCGAATTATCATTGGCTGATTCGGTCGCCGCGTATGAACAGGGAATTAAATTAAAGGCATACTGTGAACAATTATTAAAAGAAGCCGAATTGAAAATAGAAACCCTGAAAGTTAGCGAATAAAATATGTCCGAAAAATCTAAACTATCCCCTGTGATGCAGCAATACGTGGATATGAAATCTGAAAATCCAGATGCATTATTGTTATTTCGTCTGGGCGATTTTTACGAAGCATTTTTTGATGACGCAAAAACAATTAGTAATGCATTGGGTTTAGTTTTAACGCACCGTGGGTCTGATGCGGATGGCGAAGATATTCCAATGTGTGGAATACCATGGCATGCGGCAGATAACTATTTTGGGCGTCTGGTACGCGAAGGGTTTTGCGTTGCGTTGGTTGAACAAATGGAAACCCCAGAAGAAGCCAAGAAACGTGGTCATAAATTTATAGACAGAAAAATTATTCGCGTTCTGACCCCAGGAACATTAACAGACGAAAATTTATTATCACCCAAAAATTCTAATTTTTTGGTTGCTGTTCTGCC
>JBKSNB010000017.1:0-1544 GCA_046882025.1 Alphaproteobacteria bacterium
GTACGGAATTTTGAATATCAGCAGTATAGCGATAACAAACATTGTCCCTAAAAACAGTGGTGTTGTAAATGGATTCGGCCATTTGCGGTTAATAAATGTCGCCAAACAGAACATCGCGATTGTCAGCGCAACCCCAAAATATTCAGATTGAATTAACATATCTATCATTTCTGTTTGTCCTTAGAATTGCGTTTGTTTATGAAATAATCGGCGGTAATACCCGTTGTGACCATCGTGACCAAATACGCAACCACCAACAGAATAACCAATATCCACCAAATATTTGCAATATCCGCCCATATATCAATTACAGCAACCGCTGGTGCAATAAAGAATAACCCCATAATGCTGTGCAGCCAATCGGCAACGTCAGCGACCCATTCCAGTTTTACAATGCCAACACACAATGCAACAAACAACAGAATCAGTCCGTAAATACTGCCCGCGATTGGTAACGGTATAAAATACCCCAGCACTTCGCCCAGAAATACAAACAGCATAATAATTAAGATTTGTTTCAGATATTTCATAAAAACTCTCTCTGATATCAGTATGTCAAAAAGCGAAACAAAATAAAAGCAGAAAATATGACAATTTAACGACAAATCGTTTGGAGTGTGATTTTATTTTCGTTGACATAAAATATTGCCTGGTGTTATTGTTTGATTACAGAGAGAAATCATATGAAACACTTTTTTTCTATACTTTATGCGTTTGCTGTTTTGGGTTTGATGGGGTGTGATAATAAATCTGCAAATGAACAGTATATGAAAGATTTGAAACTGTCCAAGGTTACAGATTATTTTTATGAGGTTTATTATGATGATTATGAGTACGAATTTGCTGAGGTGTATAACCGTAAAACTAACAATCCAAACCTTGGGGCGTGTTCCAGTGTTCGTAATGGTAATTTCCATGGTCGTAACTATGATTGGTATTATGATGAAAATGTTGAATTTATTGTTCATACATCGGCCAAGGACGGACGTCACGCGTCTGTTGGTCTTGCAACGATGGTCCCAGGGACTAGTGCAGAATTCGTAGACAGTGGGTTATATACAGGCGGCTATCAGATTTTGCCGTTTCGGGTTGTTGATGGTATAAATGATGCGGGGGTTGCAATAAATATAAATGTTGTTCCGTTTGGTGATATGACACCCACAACGGGAACGAATCCCGACGGTGATAATATGTATTTTGTAACAGCAATTCGTTATGTGTTGGATTATGCGGATTCCGTTGATTCCGCAATAGAATTATTAAAATCAAAAAATCTGTATGCGATGAATAATGGTGAAAAACACGAAGAAGGGCACTTTATGATTTCTGATAAAGATAAAACGGTTGTCGTAGAATTCGTAAATAATGAAATTATCGTTGTGGAAAATGCGAATATAATGACAAATTTTTATCTGTCTGTGGATAAAACACCACATTCTGCAGGTCTGGAACGCTTTGATATTTTGCGTGATAATTATGGTATGGCGTCAACACGCGATGGAATGATGTCGCTGTTGAAAAAGGTTTGGTATTCCCTGGCATAC
>JBKSNB010000018.1:0-1727 GCA_046882025.1 Alphaproteobacteria bacterium
ATTTCAAATATTGGGATAAATTCAAATAGATATATTTTGTTGTTTTTTATTTTTAGTAATGGAATACCAAACAAGCGCAGACGAAACATAGTACGTTCTGATTTATATAATTTATATATACGCCAATATTCGGGAAATTTATTGCGAACTTCAGCAACCAGAGCATCGTGAGCCATATCCATTTCTTTATGTTTTGTATTTGTTGTCTGATTTACATCACAACGGTATTTAACCAAAACAGTTTGTAAGTTATAGAAACGTGTTACGTCCATTAATCTTAACCACAAACAATAATCTTCTGCAGGAGAATAAAAACTTTCGTATTCTATGTTATTTTCTATAAGAATTGATTTCCGTATCATAGATGCAGTATGCGCAACATAGCAATTATCCATTAAAGATATTTTTATATCAAAATCTGTTTCTGGGTTTTTAATAATATCTTGATTGCTACCGAAACATTGCAACCAACCACTCACGACCCCAACTTCTGGATTGGCCTCTAAATATGTAACCTCTTGTTCTAATCTTGTTGGTACAGATATATCATCATGGTCAAATATAGCCAAATATTCACCCTTTGCCATTTTTAGCAATTTATTGCGAGATGGTGTAATACCCATATTCTTGTCGTTTTTAGAATATTTTATGCGTTTGTCGTGTTTTGCATATTCCAGAACAATTTTTTCTATTTCTTTATTATCCGGACTATCATTTAAAATCAAAAATTCAAAATCTGTATATGTTTGATTCAGTATAGATTCAATACATTCGCGTAAATGCACTGGATTAGTATTATAAATCGGCGTTAATACAGATACGCGTGGTGTTTTTGTTGGCATTATTTATTCCTTTATAACGTTCAATTCAACCAGACAGCGTTTAACCGCTGGGTTGGATAAATTTAGTTTTTTGGAAATTGAATACATTGTTTCGCCAGCTGCATACATCGACACAATCTCTGACTCGTGTCCATCCCAAACGTGCGTTTTATTCTTGGTCCCCTTATGCCGACCTGCAGGGATACCATGTTCGATACGATGTCTAACCGCTTCAAAACTTTTGTTTGATATAAAATTAAAGCGGATATCTTCGTATAATTTGAATGCATCTGCAAGTTGCTTAAAATTAAACCTTTTGTCCGCGTAATACTCACTGGTTGCGGAGTAAAAAAAGATTTTATTGTTCACAAAATAATTCATGGTTTTTTTGAGTTGTGGTCTGGTATTACCAATACATGACCAGGCATAAAACACAACAGAATCACCGGGTTTTATAACATCCAGATTAAGCATATCGGCATACGATATAAAAGAGTCTATTTTCAGGTTGTTTTTCCGAGCAAACGCGTTAATACCGTCATGTTGCTTCTGCTTTGACAGCCGGTTATGTTTCAGAAAAATCGCCCCATAAATCATTTGATTTCTTTTGTTTTTTGATGTTTTTATTTTTATACAACAAACCAACGATTGTTTAATAAGTTGCTTAATTCAAATCTATAAACAGTATAAAAACCTTGTATATATCGGTTTTCTAATATTTTTTGCATATTTAACAATTAATTCAAATTAGGAAAATTTATGTTGATTTAATCGTTCTATTAAATTGAAGTATTTTTATCAACCAAAGGGGCAGAATTATGGCAATTATTGGATATATACGTGTATCGTCAAACAAGCAAACATGTGAACACCAACATTATGAAATAGAGCAATTCGCAGAACATA
>JBKSNB010000019.1:0-23655 GCA_046882025.1 Alphaproteobacteria bacterium
ATTTTTTTTGCCAGCGCACTTAATTTTTTATGCGGTTCATTGACAATTTTTCTAAATTTTTCAGACATAGTTAAAACCTTATTTAATATTTGCCATTACGCTATATATTTAATAGAATTATAGCATAATATTAGAAAAATATAAACAAATATGACCAACGAATCACGTCCTTTGGCCGATTTAATGCGCCCACACACAATAGATGAAATTGTGGGGCAACGGGCATTACTCGGCGAAAATGGGTTGGTTCGAAAAATGGTTGACAACCATAAATTATCAAATCTTATTTTATGGGGTCCGCCCGGTTGTGGCAAAACAACAATCGCACGGGCATTGGCAAATTCGGTAGACATGGATTTTGTGCCGATGTCTGCGGTATTTTCTGGGACATCAGACGTAAAAAAGGCAATGGATGCGGCCAAAATGAACCAAAACATTGGTCGCGGGACACTGTTATTTATCGACGAAATTCACAGGTTTAATAAAACCCAACAAGACACCCTGCTGCCATATCTTGAAGATGGGACGGTGGTTTTCATGGGTGCAACCACAGAAAACCCGAGTTTTAATTTGAACAATGCGTTACTTTCACGGTGTCATATCGGGGTTTTATCTGCACTGGATACAGACGATTTATTAACCTTAATTGAACGCGCTCAAAAATTCCTGGATAAAAAATTACCGTTAACGAATGATGCAAAAATTCACCTGGCACAAATGGCAGATGGCGACGCACGATTCCTGCTGAATACGGTTGAGTATTTAATTAACGCAAAATTCAAAAAGGACCTGGATTCTGATGCACTGGATAACACGATTCAAAAACGCTCTCCCTTGTCAGACAAACATGGCGACGAACATTATAATCTTATATCGGCGGTCCATAAATCACTGCGAGCATCAGACACAGATGCGGCACTTTATTGGACTGCCCGCATGATGACATCTGGCCAGGATCCGATGTATCTATTTCGCAGATTAACGCGGTTTGCCATGGAAGATGTTGGTCTGGCCGATCCAAACGCATTACAAATTGCTCTATCGGCATGGCAGGCATACGAACGGATGGGCAGCCCCGAAGGGGATTTAGCCCTGACCGAACTAGTAATTTACTTAGGAACCGCGCCCAAAAGCACATCTAATTATCGTGCACAATCTGCCGCATATGCGACAGCACGTCAAACAGGCAGCGTACCCCCGCCAAAAAACATATTAAACGCCCCAACCAAGATGATGCAAAATTTAGGATATGGTGCCGGATACATATATGAACCAGATACCGCAACCGGATTCAGTGGTCAAAACTGTTTTCCAGAATCAATGGAGCGAATAAAATTCTATAATCCAATTGAGCGCGGTTTTGAACGTGAAATTAAAAAGCGTGTTGAATACTGGGACGGATTACGTGAAAAAATAAACACAAAAAAATAACCCACTCATGTGGGATATTTTTTTAGAACAATATATTTACCTGCGCCCCAACCTGAATATTACTATCTTCAAATTCGTAGCCAACCTTGGCACCATACTGCGTATTACCAAATTGACGGATCAATTTAAAATTCAACCATTCTTGATCAGCAAACAATCGTTGATTTGTCGATTTAACGAAATCAAATCCAAAACCAACACGCCAATTCAAATCATATCTAAAATACGCCTCTGGAATAAAGTTCAGATAAGAAACACCACGTGTGTCATCAAAAACCCAACTGGACTTAACCGTTCCAGAAAATGTCCATCCGGCCCATTGCTTACCCAATCTAACCCCAGCATAGTATGTCGATTTTGCATAATCAGGTGTTCTAACGTCTGATGCACCACCAAATTTCAACCCAAACAAAACATCGTAAACCATACCGGCATCATTACTGGACGCGACACCCATACGATATTTTCCACCAAAATCAAACGCCGAAAAACCCGTTCCGCGATGATCAAAACCTATTTGATAATGACCGTTTAATGCCAACGAAAATCTATCGTTCACCCCATAAGAAAACTGCTGTCCAAAACGCATAATTTTATCGACATAATTCAAATCTGTTTCAGATAAAAACGCTTTTTCTGAAACCATAAATAACGGATCAAACGTATCATTTGCGCGCATATCTGCCGCATATGTATTAAATGAAAACAAACTAATAATTGAAATAAAAAACAAAAAACGACGCATAAATTCCACCCTCTGTAATTTATAAATATATTACCTGATTTGTTTTATCAAATCAGGTAAATCTATTAAAACATAAACATTGCCTGTAATCCGACAGAATATTCAGAATAATTTGTCAAATGTGCAGTTCCCATCTGACTTAACCCTTGCAAGGCAACACCTTGTGAATTATATGTTCCGTCGCGCCAGAAAAACACATCAACATCTTTGCCTTTTGCGCTATCATACAGTGCAAATTTGCCGTACAAATTCAACGCGAACCAATCATTTGGTTGCCAACCGAACGCGCCTTTAACCGAAAACTGATTATGCCAATCATAATAACCGAACAACGCTTCCACATTCAATGTCCAATCTTCGTCCAGGACACTAAAATCACCCAAACCAAATTCACCATAAAACGCGTTGCTGGCGTCTGTTTTATATGCCAGGAATAATTCAGATGCATAACCTGCATCATCTATGCCATTGGTTCCATTTCCGTATGCATTACCATCAAAATCAACCAACCATCCACGACCAATTCCATAGATTGTTGAATGCGATACTTTATATCCCATCTTTAATTCTAAAATAAAATTCTTAGAAATATCTTTTTGATTTTCAAAATAGAACGATCCCATACCTATCCATTTTTCTGTATCTGCGAAACGTGTTCGCACACCCAATCCCCACAAATCTAATTCATTACGTTTATCAGAATTACTGGCCCCAGAATCCCAATCATATTTATCTTTCATAGAATTGTAATGCAACATACCCATAAGGGCGACACGGTCTGTGATTCCAAAACTTAAATCTTCCTTTATTGCAAAACCTTCTGCCTTCCACTTGCCAGATTGACCATCCAAAGACAACAAATCAGTATGTCCGGCATCAGAATATATATCCCCTGCCCCATGGAATGCCATATCATAACCATTGTGAACATATGATAAATCTGTTATAGAACCAAATTTATACTGCAACGGTTGAAAAAATGGATGTGCCAAAAAATACTTACGTTTCATTTCTGTCCGCAAAGTTTCAGACCTGGTTGTCCGAACATTTGTAGTTTTTGATGTATCATATTGTTTATATAACGCACTGCGACTTGATGGCTGAGAATAATAAATATCGCGCGCATCTTTGACCGCATAATTATCCGTCTTGGAACGTACGGGATACTTGTTATAATCAACATTTGAATACACACGTCGTGCAGGCATGGTATCTAATTCAATGCTAGACGCAGCACGCGTTGCACCATACGCACTTCCTAAAACAGATAGAACAGCCACAAAAGACAAAACACGTTTCATATAAAAACTCCTTTCTTATCACCGGCAATTATATCACAAAACAAGACCCAAAAAAAGTATATTCTATAAAATATGACGTTTATTATTTGCATCGGGTGCACTGACCACACCTTCTTGTTCCATACGTTCCATAAATCCAGCGGCCTTGTTATATCCAACACCTAATCTACGTTGAATATAAGATATCGTAGGTTTCTTATCCCTAATCACTATTTCCTTGGCCTGGGCATACAAATCAGAATTTTTAGATTCTTTATTTGACACACTTGTTGCACCATCAGAACCATCTGCATCTATACTATCCCCAGAATCCGTAACCCCACTAACATAATCTGGGGCGCATTGTTTACGCAGATAATTTCCAACCTTGGTTAATTCTTCATCGGATATAAACGCACCATGTATACGCACAGGAACTTTACCCGCTTCACTAAACAACATATCACCACATGCCAACAACTGCTCTGCCCCTTTTTCACCCAACGTTGTCATAGAATCAATTACACTACGCGCCTGGAACGATACACGCGTTGGGAAATTCGCCTTGATGACCCCAGTTATTGTTGTTGCATCTGGTCGCTGGGTTGCCATAACCAAATGAATTCCGGCGGCACGTGCCTTTTGCGCGATACGCTGAACACAGGCCTCAACCTCTTTACGGGCAAGCGACATCAGGTCTGCAACCTCGTCAATAATAATAACAATATATGGCATATCAGACAAATCAACTTCTTGTTCTTCAAATAATAATTCACCTGTTTCTTCATCGGTTCCAACCGCGACTTGACGCGTTAACACTTCGCCATTATTACGTTTTTCCGTTGCCAATTCATTATAACTTTCAATATTACGCGCATTAAGAACCTGCATTTGTTTATAACGGTCTTCCATTTCACGAACCGCCCATTTCAATGCGTTTACAGCCGCCCCAGCATCCAATTTAACAATTGGTGTTATTAAATGTGGAATATCATCCCAGAACCCAAAATCAACACCTTTAGGGTCTATAATTATCAACTTACACTTATCTGGGGTAAAATGATAAACAATAGATGTAATTATTGATTGAACAAACACAGATTTCCCAGACCCTGTTCGTCCAGCAATTAACATATGTGGCATTTTTGCCAAATCAAAATACATCGGATTACCGCCAATATCAACCCCCAATGCCAACGGTATGCGATATTTAGAATTGATGAACGCATCGTTATCAATTAATGTTTGATACCTAACCGTTTGTGGGTTCGCGTTAACCATTTCAACACCAATTAACTGTGTCCGCGGGATATGTGCGATACGAATACTTTCGGTCGCCATTGCACGTGTCATATCATTAACGGTTTTATTAATATCAACCATACGCGTTCCATCCTGGGGCATAAATTCGTATAATGTCACAATCGGTCCAGGGCGAATTCCGGTAACATTTCCAACAATTCCATAATTTTCAAAATTAATTTCCATTAATTCCGCCGTCCGTTTTAATTCAGGTGTCACAATATTTTTACCAAACACAGATTTTTTTAAGAACGCCGGATCAGGCAACACAAAATCCCCTGACGCAACAACACTTACCATCGTGACATCTGCTTTACGTGACTTTTTCCTGCGTGATTTTGGTTCCTCTTCATCTTCTTCTATTTCTTCTTCATCTTCATCGGTTTCTGTATCTTCCGTTTCTTCTTCATCGGTTGGTGTGTCTTCTAGCGGTGCAGCCAAATGGAACACTGACAACAACCAACGCACCCCATGATATATCGAACGCGCCGCCGCAACAATATGTGCAAACCTTATATTTAACAATGCACCACCCAACATAAACGCGCCAATTGTGACCAATGCACCAATTAAAATCTGCCATCTGCCAATTAACGAACCAACATCACTTGATGCAATTACACCAAATATTCCACCATACGTATCACCTGGCGCAATCATACCCAACCCTGCACCACCAAGACATATTGCAATAAATGCACGTAAAACATTATATTCAGGTGTTGTATTTTCAATATTACCAATTAACCAAGATAGCCCCCAACGAACAACACACAAAAATAAAAACAACGTTGGTATAAAACCAATACCATACCGCAAGAAACCAACCACATTTCCAATAAAACTTTGGCGACCATAATTTGATGCAACCGCCCAACCATCCAGATACGGATTACGAAAAATCAATGCACAAATTAACCACACACCAACGGCACACAACAACACACCAACAACACGTATTGTAAACTTCCTTAATGCTATTGAAACATTTTCTGGTAAAAAACGCTTTCCTGATTCCATGCGTCTTATTTTATCATAAAAAAAATCAAAGTGGTAGCAATAAAGACATTATTACCTACGGATAGTCGCCAAGACAAAATCTGCCGCAACCATACCAATAAATGCCCCCAACAAAACATCTGTAACCCAATGTGCCCCAACCGCCACACGCGACAGACCAACAAATATCGCGCCCGTCCATGTTAACCATTTATATTTTGGCTTTAACATACCAATTGTGACCAACCCGGCAAACGTAGCAAACGCATGCCCCGATGGCATAGAATTAAACGCCCAATCCCATGACAAAGGGTTAAAACCTGTAATACCCAATGCCTCATAAAAAACAGGTCTAAACCGGCCAATACAAACCTTTAATATTTTTCCAACAATCGATGCAGACAAAACAGAACAAAATATCAAAAACGCATTTGTCGATTGCATATTTAACATGAAATTTTTTACATTAAACCAATCTTTAAATTTTAGATTGCCTGCTTTAACAACCTTTCTTATATAAATCAATATGGTTATTAAGCCAAATACAACCAACCAAATGCACGCATCAAAAATATATTCAAAAACACGAAACAACACACAATCAAAATGTCGCAGCCAAACGAATAACGGTTTATCAAACCAATAAATACCAGCAAACACCAATCCTAAAACAACCAGCGCAGCAAAAATTAGTAAACGCCATTTAATTTTATTTTGTTTTGACAAAAACATGTCCTTTCCTTTTTATTCCGCAATTAAACGATTATATATTTTTGTATCTGTTAATATTTTCACGGCAACCGCTAATGACATTGCATCTTCATCTTCCCCAGACGTAATAACCGGACATCCGCGACGCAACGTTAGTGCATCAACATCTTTATCTTTATTAAAATCTTGAACTTCAAAACTGCCGTTTATTACATTCAGGAAAAATGCTTCTTCTTGCGATGCAGTTCTGATATTAGATAAACACACCATTGGAAAAACGCCACGTCCATCCAACCGTTCCCCAGACCCGGTTTTTATTGTTTTATTTAACAATTCTAATGCACCGCCATTATTCAAATCAATTGTTGTTGCAATTCTTGCATTCCCGGCAGTTGGTGTTCCAACCAAAACACCGCGCCCATTTTCATAAAATGTTGCGGCAATCGCCTCTGCTGTGCCACGCGTCATATCAGACATCAATAAAACAACAGGGATATCCGTTATTGCATCGGCGCCTGGGACGATTTCAACCTCTGCCGCAGCTGTTTCCATAACACGCATAACGGGCACACGCCCCACGAACATACCTGCTAACTTTGCCGCCGCACGAATATCATCCCCGGTTGCAGCACGCAAATCTAAAACGACCCCAGAAATATTATCGTGTTTACGTAATGCCTCGTTAATAATAGCGACGGTGTTATCTGATATTTTATGCACAATTATTTCAAGTATTGCACCACTTTCGCCTGCATCACGATAAACAATATCTGTATCAGCCAACACAATTGTTGCGCGACGCAAAACAACATCACGATTCCCAGACGGTGTTAAAATATGCATTTTTATGGTTCCCGAATTAAACCCATTAATCACAGAATCCATATCAGAATCAGACATTTGCGAAACCGGTTGTCCATTTATTTTAGAAATCAAATCCCCCGTTGATACCCCCGCCAAATCAGCAGGCGACGATTTATAAACCCCTGTTACCCTAAAATTACCACGTTCGTCACGTGCCCCAGTAAATCCCGCTGATGTTATTATACGTCCATCTTCACTAATTTCTGCATCACGTGAAAAAATATAGCGCCCATTTTCATCAACACCGCGCATCAATGCATCAACCGTTAATTTATAAACCTCGCTTTCTGACGCGTTATGCAACCGCGAATCATACGCACGCATTTTTAAAATTAATGCCGTCGTAATTTCACCAAAACCATACCAATCTTTTGCACTGGGGCGTGGATAATTTCCAACAATGGTATCCCCCCAAACAAAAACGACACGTTCATCTGTCGCGGCGATATGGGCATTTTTATTCAAATTTTCCAACGATTCAATTGCGATATTTATATTCTTGCCACCAAAACGCACTGAATCTAACTTTTCATAAATATCTGCGAAAGTGGCCGAAACATTTTTAACATTCAAACCATCTTGCACCGGTTCATCATCAAAAAACAAACTGTCTGCACTGGCGAACAGTGGGATAAACCCAAATATCAAGAATCCAATTATTTTTAATATTTTCATGTTTATCCCCCTACCCTCTGTTTTATTACTTTTCGTTTTCTTTATCTTTATCACTATCGCGCAAATTAAAGTGATACAAAATAACATTTGAAACATACATACTGGTAAGTGTTCCAGACACAATAGAAAACGTCATTGCGATTGCGAAATCACGCAACATTGCACCACCAAACATGTATATTCCAACCAAGGCCAAAATCGTTGACAACGATGTCATAACCGTTCTGCGCAACATTTCATTTACAGATAAATCTATGACATCGGACATTGGCATTTTATGATAACGTTTAATATTTTCCTCAATACGGTCATAATTCACAACCTTATCATTAATAGAATATCCGACACCCATCAATATAACCGCAATTGCCGTCTGGTCAAATTCCAACTGCATTATAGAATAAAAACCAAACATTAAAACAAAGTCAATCAATAGCGAAACAAATGATCCAACGGCATATCCACCACGATATTGAATCCAAACATATATTGCCATCATTATAAATGATACTAATATAGCCCAAATACCACCACGCACCAATTCGCCACCAATTTTTGGTCCAACGATCTGAACCTGGGAATACGTCACATTTTCACCCAATATTTCCTTTATTTCATGAACACGGGTATTCTGCTGGGCATCGGTTGCACCCTTGGGCAAACCAACACGTACCAATACCGAGCCACCATCAACGGCCTGTAATTCAGGATCAAACGCTGACAATTCATGACGCATTTTATCAATGGTGTATTCGGCATTCACAGGTGTCACTTCCATTGAAATACCACCTGCAAAGTCAATACCATAATTCAATCCCTTAAATAACAATGCCACAACAGACAAAACGATTGCGATACCGGAAATCCAGTATGACAATTTACGATACTTCATAAAATGCAATTGCATAACTATTCCCCTTTATGATTTTTAACAAAATTAATTGGCTTATTTTTACCGTCCATATACGCATCAATAATCACACGCGACAAACACAGGCACGTAAACAATGTCGTCAAAACACCAATCGATAACGTTACGGCAAATCCGCGAATCGGACCTGCGCCAAATTGGAACAAAACCAACGAACAAATCAAGTTAGTTAATTCAGAATCCAATACTGTCTTGGCAGATCTGCGGAAACCTTCATCAACGGCACGCAATGTTGGAACGCCTGCGCGCACTTCGTCCCTGATACGTTCAAACGGCAATATATTTGCGTCCACCGCCATGCCCAATGTCAACACGATACCCGCGATACCAGGCAACGTAAGCGTTGCACCAAATAACGCAGACACACCAACAATCATCGCCAAATTAACCATCAACACAATATCTGCAACGATACCGAAATTACCGTAAACCAACGCCATGAATATGATGATAAATATCAATCCGATAACAGACCCAAATTTTCCGGCCTCAATAGTATCTGCACCCAAACCCGCACCGACTGTTTTTTCTTCTATGACCTGCAACGGTGCTGGCAATGCGCCACTGCGTAACAACACTGCCAAATCTTTGGCACCCTGTAATGTAAATCCACCTGATATTTGACCACGACCACCCGGAATTGGTTCACGAATTGTTGGCGCAGATAAAACCTTGCCATCCAAAACAATTGCGAATCGTTCGTTAACATGTTCCGTTGTTAAGCGCGCAAATTTACGCGCCCCAGTTGAATCAAACACAGTTGTCACAACCGGCATATTATTCTGGTCAAAATCTGCCTGGGAATCTTTCAGGTTTTCACCCGACACTTCAACACGGGTATAAACAGGAACGACAGAACCCGTTGATTCCATATACGGTAAAAATTCTGTTCCGTTTGGTGCACGTCCAGATGCCAACTGTTCCTGGGTAACCGATTCGTTAACCAAATGGAAAGTCATCTTTGCGGTCTGGCCAATCAAATCTTTTATATGTTCTGGATTGTCAACCCCCGGCAACTGAATCAAAATATATTTACCACCCTGGGACTGAATTGATGGTTCCTTAGTCCCCAGTGCATCAATACGGCGGCGTACAATTTCAATACTGCGCGCCAACGCATCGTTAATCATTTCCTGCTTTTGTTTTTCAGAATATTCAAGTGATATTGTTTTCCCAGACGATGTTATATCAACCCCCGTTCCCAACGCACTGCGCAGACGTCCCTTGGCCACCGAAACATCATCCGAATCACGCACCGTAAAGGACACAACACCATCGGCGTTATGCAGCCCCGCGAAACGAATCACACCCTTATTTCTATCAATCAATGCGCTACGTGTTTCATCGTACAGTTGAACCGCCTTGTCCTTAAACATTACATCGGTATCAACCTCTAATAACAACTGCGCCCCACCTTTAAGATCCAAACCTAACGGGATTGGTTGCACCCACGATGGGTAATATTTCTGTAACTTTGATGAAATTGTCGGTCCTGTTAACCATACCCCAAAAACCGACACTAAAATAATTAACCACTTTTTCCACATAACCAAAACCCTTTATTGTTCAACACTCGCGATTGCGCCCTTAGAAACTTCTATTACAACACCTTTAGACACTTCCATATCAACGGACTTGTCATTAATTTTTTTAATCGTACCATAGATACCTGCCGCCAAAATACGATTACCAACCTTTAAACCGTCCAACATCTTTTGATATTCAGCCATACGTTTTTTATTAGGCCGAACCATAAACAGGTAAATAACCCCGAAAATCAATGCACAGTAAATCAACAAGCCCATCATACTGCCCTGTTGCGTAGGATTTGACGCACCCTGCGACACTGTATCAACAACCTGTGTAACTTCATCCATTTTAATATTCTCCTTTGTTTATCATCAGGCACAGAATAGACAAATTTTTATTGTCTGTAAAGCAGAAAAACGCCCAAACAGGCGTTTTTCAAAAAACAAAAAAGCACACATTTTTATCATTGAATTCCAACAACAAATTCATCACCATAGGCCGCCACAGATTGACCATTTATTGTACACTTCAAATCTTCAAATCCATCTTCAACCTGGTGTTTTTTGATAATAGTGCTGGTAATAACGCCGCCAACAGTCCCCAACACCACCCCTGCAATCGAATCAGATGCCAAACGTGCGGTATTAAAAGACCCATCAGTATTCCGCCATTTTTTCAACGATCCGTCCAGCGTAGTGATTTTATCATCTATTTTCGCCGTCAATTCTTCTATCCGCGCCCGCAACGCATCATCTGGATTATAAACAGGCGCAATAACAGGGGGTATTTCTGGCACCACATCCGGTATAATTTGTGGCACAATTTCTGGGGTTACTTCTGGTTCTGTTGGCGCGATCACCGGTTCCAACGAATCATCTTTGAAACAAACCGCATTTCCAATCTGATTCACACTTTTTCCATCTGATCGCACGTCATAATGTGTTCCTTTTGGACAACCAGTCTTTGACCGGCACCACCCCATAGAAACATCATCACGATACACCAAATATGAATTATTATCACACGCCAATGCGACACAACGCCCAGAATCACATCTTGCCTGACTAATACCATTTTTTCCCAGACAATCGTTCGAATTTTTACATTCTGATTGTGAATCATTCGCGTCAGGCTGTGGATCTGGTTTACTTTGTTTTACACATGCATTTTTAATCAAATCATAACCCACTTGACATTTTTGTACTTCACAGCCGCTCCACTTACCATCTCTGCAATATTGCAATGCCGTATCGGCGTTTGCCACATTACATCTCCTAGGCAAATTGTCACTATCACAATCTGATATAACATTCTGTGCCGGATGTGTCACAGGATTAGCCACAACACAATTTGCCCCCTGACGAACCATACCCGGATCAGCACAATCCCATTGCCAACATACAGAATTCTGGCTTGAATAATAACCTTTTGGAGTAATATTTACCCCTGGGTTAGGTTTTTGATATCCAGAACAAAGCCCAACATTTTTTTCTTGTGACCAATGATCATCCAAAAAACGCGCTTTTAACCAACCTGCCTCTGTATTATTTTCTTTTTTACCCTGAACACACTTATGAACATAGGGAAATTCATCCGAAAACATAGTTCCGCCAATATCCACCCGGCGCGCAATTATATTTGATAATTTTGAAATATTACAACACGCATAACCACCAAGCACCGGGTCTTCGTTACAATCTGTTTCCGCGAACATATGTGCCCCCATCACGGCCGCACCACCAGCGGCACCAACCGCGGTCGCGCCCAACGTAACCAATGTTCCAACCCCAGGAACGAATGCGCCAACAACTCCAACCGTGCCACCCCCTATTGCTGCGCCATCCATTGCACCACGCCCAACATCAGCCCAGGTTGCCTTTTCTTCTTTGGCCTTTACATTATCAACCATATCAATTGTTCCCGCCGCAACAGCAACCGCACCCAACACACCACCAACAACCCTGCCGGCAGTCATGGCTGCTTTTGCACCACCCGTGGAACCTTCTGCCACCGGTCCTGTAATTTGCTTTGGTGGTTGTCCCCCACCACCACCGCCAGACGTCGGGGCAGGTAATGCTTTCTGTGGTGTTACCGACGGTGTCATTTCTTGCGTGCCGGTCCATTTTACCACATCCGTTGTTCCCGTTGTTGGTTTGACAGGTAAATTTGACGACGCTTTTGTCCATGTTGCCTCTATACCACCTTTTTTATACTTACTTGCAACTTTCTCTGCTGCACTACGCGACATACTAAGACCTTTGGCCTCACGACTACCATCATCCAAAACATCAAATATGTCATATTTACCATTACCCAAATCGACGATTTCTATCCCAGACGCCATGGCATTATACGCAAACAAAATCGCCACAAACATAACAACTAATTTTTTCATAAACATCCCTCTTCGTTTTTTTATTTGAACATAAAAACCACCAATACAGAATGACGGTCGGGATGTTAGAAAAATCATACATATCAAATGGCCTTGTGGTTTTCGGGCATACCCTATTATATATACCACAACAACCCGACCAATGCGTCGGGATACATTTATCAGCGCACCATGTGCGCTGGATATGTACGGGATTTTCTAAGTCCCAAACCCAAATATCCAATTGGGTTCACTTCAAATTATAACACAACAACAAATAAAACAAAAGGATATTTCTCTATGACCGTTCAAACATAGAATCTAGTTCTGCAAATGGTATGATTTTATATACGGGTCGCCCATGATTGCATTCGCCACCATGTTCGGTCCGTTCAATATCACGCAGTAACGCATCCATCTGAATCAGATTTAGTTTTTGCCCTGCCCGCACGGAATGATGACACGCATAATTTGCCAATTTCAGATGCAGTTTTTCACCCAACTGTGACGAATGTCCGTTTGATCGCACCTCATCCGCAATTGATTTAAACAAATCTGCCCAATTCAAATCCCAATCAGACGGTTTTTCAAAAATAGCCACTGCATCATCACCAAAACTATCAACCACCAATCCAGATTTTTTCATTTCATCAGAAATTGATAATACCGCCATTACATCTTCAGATTTCATATTAACAACAATCGGTGTCAATAACGGCTGTGCCTTGATTTGATGCGTATAGAGCCGTTGATATGTTATACGTTCATGTGCCGCATGCTGATCAACAATAATTAAGTTATCACCCTTTTCGGCAATAATATATTTATTACCAACCTGACCAATTGCATGCCCCAATGGATAATCAGTAAACAATTGTTCGGTCGAAATATCCGGTTGAAAACTATGCACTGGTTGCGAATCGGATGCGCCCCCAAACATATCATTCTTGGGCGCAGAAACATGCATTTTTGGTGCACAATAATTTTGCACATTTGGTTTAGTAAATATTTGCCTATCTGGGACAACTGTATGTGATTCAATTATGTTTTGCCCAACGACAGATTGTAATGTCATACCCAACGTATCACGCAACGATTTAACAATAAAGCCACGAACATGTGTTGGTTCTAAGAAATGAACTTCGGTCTTAGACGGGGACACATTTACATCAACCATATTCACCGGAAGTGTCAGAAACAATGCGCATAGCGGAAATTCACGCGCATGCATTACATCCATATATGCGGCACGTAATGCACCAACCAAAACCTTATCCTTAACCGCACGATTGTTAACAAACAAGTATTGATCCACCGACGATGCACGATGTAATGTTGGATCAGAAATAAACCCTGTTAATTTCATATTCGATGATTGCGACATTACATCAACCGGTAACATCCGCCCATTAACATCATTACCCATAACCGCAACCATACGTTCAGACAAATCTTCACCCTGACCAAAACGCCATTTGTTATTCAAAACAAAACCAACATCACGACGTGACATTGCCAACATTTTAACGGTGTCAACAACCGACATTAATTCTGCCCTGTCCCCACGCAAGAATTTCAACCGCGCCGGTGTTTTTGCAAACAAATTTTGAACGCGAATCCTGGTTCCACTTTCCCAATCACACGGTTTAATTTCACCGCTATTAACATCCAAGTGCCAACCATTCGGCTCACCTGCATGATATGTATCTATCGTCATATCTGATACAGATGCAATTGACGGCAACGCTTCGCCACGAAAACCCATATACGATATATTTAATAAATCGTCTGTTGGTAATTTTGATGTTGCGTGTCTGGACACAGATTTTATTAAATCATCCCCATCCATACCAACACCATTATCAATAACGCTAATTAATGTCCGTCCGCCATCAACGACATCTATCATAATTTGTGTTGCCCCGGCATCCAGCGCATTTTCAACCAATTCTTTGACAACAGATGCCGGGCGTTCTACTACCTCGCCCGCAGCAATCTGATTTATCAAAAAATCAGGCAACACACGAACCGACATATTATTCCTTAAACTTCACATCTAAAATTTCAAATTCTTTTTCACCTGACGGCAAACGAACCGTGCACGTATCACCGATACAGCGACCAATAAACGCACGTCCAACCGGCGATGTGCATGAAATTATTTGACGACCATCTGCCTCAACATCAGACAAAATACGACACTGCATTTTATTACCGTCTTCATCTTCGGCAATGACACGCGCCCCAAATACGATTCTATTTCCAGACAGTGATTCAATATCTATAACCTCTGCATTACCAACAATACTCTCGATATATTGAATACGTTTGTCTATCTGACGTTGTTTTTCCTTGGCTGCACTATAATCTGCATTTTCAGACAAATCCCCCAGGGAACGTGCCCATTGCACAACTTTAAGTATTTCGGGACGTTGATTTTCCTTTAAATCTTTCAATTCCTTCAACAATGCGTCAAAACCTGCACGTGAAATTGGTTTTTTTTCCATGATATAACCTTTGCTATTATTGGCATAGATTATATACCATCATTTTAATTTTGCAATTAACAAATCAAGGGTCTATAATCACAACACTATGGCACGAACACACATTTTAAACAGATTTTTAATGCGAAAGTTTTTTTCTGGTGCGGGATTGGTAATACTGATTGTCGCTGGAATTATTTTTGCCGTAACATTTGTTGAACGCCTGCCATCTAATTCAACGGCAATTGCCACATTGGTCGATGCATGGACACGCCTGCTGGAATACACGCCAATGTTTTTACCATTAACAATTTTTATGGGCACATTGGTGGCGGCATATAACCTGACCAAATCGTCCGAAATGGTAATTATATCTGGTGCGGGTTTATCACCATATCAGATTGCACGCCCATTTTTAATTGGGGCCGCATTAATTGGTGTATTTGCGGCAACTGTGCTAAACCCATATTCAGTAAAACTAAGTTCACACAATTTAACATCAGATCGTCTTAAACTGGTTGCTGGCGAAATATGGTTGCGTGAAACATCCAACGATGGATACCTGACAATGGTTACAGATAGGGTTCAAAATATAGATTCTAACGGAAACCTAGTATTCGAGAATGTAACAATATATACCCAGGGAACTGACTTTAAATTAAAACAACGCATATATAGCGATCGGGTTACATTATCTGCAAATGGACTTAGTGCCGACAAGGCAACAATATGGGACAATCATGCAACCCCAACCAATGGAATTTGGGAAACAAAAACCAACATAACCCCACAAACCGTTTTAGACAGATATTTACAACCAGATCAAATTTCATTTTGGGAACTGCCACATTTTATAAAAAAGATGGATCAAATAGGTGTTCCCGTACGTGGCCACCGGGTTCAACTGTGGACATTAATATTCCTGCCACTAACCATGATTGCGATGGCAATGCTCGGCGTTGCTTTTTCACAGACGAAACAGCGTCGGAATTATACATTTGGACTAAAATTTGCATTGGGCATAGTAACGTGTTTTGCTGTATATTTTTTAACCAACCTGTTTAATACACTGGGGGCAATTGGAACACTGCCGGCCCTGCTGGCAATCATTGCGCCACCACTAATCATAATTGCCGCCGCCGGAACATTTATTTCAAGTTTCGATACAATATAAGGATTACAAACCATGCCATTACGCAAAAAGAAATCTTATAAAAAAATAATTATCATTGCCATTATAATTATCATGTTGGCATTGATGTTTATTTATTTTCCCCCAAACCAAAATATGATTGAAATAGAATTATTCGCATGAATTATATTGATATTTTTTTGGAAGCATTATCTGCCGAAAAAGGCCGCAGCGAAAAAACCCTGTCCAGTTATGCATCAGATTTAACCCATGCAAACGAAAGTATAAATGGTGGACTGATGAATGCCAAATATGACGACATACAACAATATCTGTCGCATTTACCAGACAAGGCCTCATCCGTTGCCCGCAAAGCAAGCGCCCTGCGTGGTTTTTACAAATTTCTAATGCTGGAAAAAATCATTACAGAAAACCCAACAAAAGCACTGGAATTGCCAAAGCGATCACGACCATTACCAAAATTCCTGAGCATAGAGGAAATTGATTTAATAATATCATCCGCTGGGGACACAAAAAATTCAACACGACTGCGCGCGATGATAGAATTGCTATACGCATCTGGTCTGCGTGTTTCTGAATTATGTGAAATGCCAATGACTGCAAATTTAGGCGACAAATTATTAATTCATGGCAAGGGTGCCAAAGAACGCATTATCCCAATGCACGAAGGCGCACAAATTGCACTTGCACGGTGGTTGGATATGCGCGGTGATACCACATCAAAATATGTTTTTCCATCCAATTCACAAACGGGTCACATAACACGTGATGGGTTCTTTAAGATACTAAAAAAGTGCGCCATCATGGCGGGCATTGATGCAAATCGCGTATCACCACACGTTTTGCGTCATTCATTCGCATCGCACCTGCTGGCAGGGGGTGCAAATCTGCGCGCAATACAGACAATGCTGGGGCACGAAGACATATCTACAACCCAGATTTACACGCATGTGTTACCTGAAAAATTAAAAGAAACCGTTACACAATTTCATCCACTATCTGAAAACAAGGTAAAAAATTATGATAAAGAAATGTGATAAACCAGGATGCACCAAGGCCGGAACTTGCCGCGCCCCGAAAACACGTGATTTACGTGAATACTGGTGGTTTTGCCCAGAACACGCCGCAGAATACAACAAAAACTGGAATTATTATGCAGACATGAGTCCGGATGAAATCGAAGACGATTGGGAACGACAAACGTTTGGGGCGCCACTGAAAGACACACAAACCGCCAACAAAGATGAAGCGGACTATGTAAAATTTTTAAACGATTTTATAATGGGCCGAAATACATTTGACCACGTTGCACCGAAACGAAATGTTTCGTCACAAATAACAAATGCGTTTCGTATTTTTGATTTACCAATATCTGCATCATGGCGTGAAGTCGGGGTGAAATACCGGGCACTCGCAAAAAAATACCATCCAGATACCGCCACAGACAAAAAAACAGCTACCGCAGAATTCACAAAAATCACATCTGCATACGAAACTTTAAAAAACTATTTCAAAAAGTGATTTATGGTTTACAACCACGCCCTTATTTGTTAATCTATACGCAAAGAAAATAGGAAAAAGAACAATGTATGATGTTATTATTTTAGGATCAGGCCCTGCAGGATTAACGGCTGCATTATATTGTGCGCGCGCAAATAAAAAAACATTAGTGTTGGCTGGCGATGTATTGGGTGGCCAAACATCTGAAATCGCAAGATTAGAGAATTATCCTGGCTTTACTGGATCTGGGATGGAACTGATTCAAATTATGCAGACCCAGGCAACATCGTTCGGGGCCGAAATTGCATACACATCTGCAACACACATAGACATAGAGCCAAAATACACTGTTCAATGTGCAAACGGTAAAACATACACTGCCGAAACAATAATTTTGGCGACTGGTGCATGGGCGCGCCCATTAAATATTACAGGGGCACGTGAATTGGTTGGCAAGGGTGTATCATACTGTGCAACATGCGACGGATTTTTCTACTCTGGGAAACGGGTTTTGGTAATTGGTGGCGGCAATTGCGCATTAAATGATGCATTGTATTTGTCCGACATTGCACAAGAGGTAAAAATTATTTATCGTCGCGCATCTTTTACCCGCGCCGAAGGCATCTTGGTTAACCGCGTATCTGAAAGGGCAAATATTATCCCTGTATTTAACACTGAACTAACCGACATTCGCCAGAAACCAGATTCTGAATCCGGCGAATTAATTGCCACATTATCAGACGGCACAGACGTTGTATGCGACGGTATTTTTGTTGCCATTGGACACGAGGCAAATACAGATTACCTGGACGAATCTATTGCACGTGATGACCAGGGACGAATTGTTCAGGAATCACTGCCCGCCGGAATATTTGTTGCAGGTGACGTAAAAAGTGGTATAAAAATGCAGGTGGCAACCGCCGTCGGTTCTGGATGCAGTGCCGCGATGGATGCAATTGCATACTTAAATTCAAAGGATTAAAAATGTTGGATATAAAATTTATTCGTGAAAATCCAGACATTGTAAAAAATGCCTGTCAGGTTAAGGGATTTGTTGATCATACAGATGAAATATTGGCATTGGATACGCGTGTTCGTGAATTAAAAACAAGTACACAAACAATGACTGCGGAAAAAAATAAAATATCCAAGGAAATTCCCACAGCCACAGATAAAGCACCACTGATTGCGCGCAGCAAAGAAATATCAAATGAAATTGCCGCTGATATGGATGAATTAGCAATCAAAGAATCGCAATTGAATGAATTATTACATATGGTGCCACAGATACCAGACGAATCTGCCCCTATTGGTCCAGATGAAAGTGCAAACGTTGAAATAAAACGTGTTGGAACCCCGCGTAAGTTTGATTTCACGCCACGTCCACAATGGGATTTACTGGATATGAATGGTTGGTGGGCACCAGATAAAATCGCACAAATTTGTGGTCAACGTGTATATTGCTTAATTGGTGAAGCCGCTGAATTAGAATTGGCTGTTCAAACATACGTAATTCAAAAATTAATACAGAAAGGGTTTATATTTATAAACTGCCCATCTATCACTAAACCACAAACAATTTTTAATGCAGGGCATTTTATGGGCACCGATTTATCTGTTATGAACAATGATGTTTTTATGTTGACCGATACAGACAGATGTTTGGCTGGAACTGCTGAAATTGTATTAAATTCGCTTCATTCTGGCGAAGTGTTAAATGAAAAAAATTTGCCGATTAAATATGCTGGATTTTCACCGTGTTTCCGCAAAGAAGCCGGTGCTGCCGGTCGTGACACCCGCGGAATCGTGCGTATACATCAATTTAACAAGGTTGAACAATATGTCTATTGCACCCCTGAACAAAGCAACGAAATGCACGAACATATTTTGAATAACCTGTGCGAATTCATGCAAGATTTTGAATTGCCATACCGCGTCATCGCAAATTCAACCGGCGACATGGGATTTAACAAGGTTAAAATGAACGATGTTGAGGCATGGTTCCCATCTGAAAACACATATCGCGAGGTTGGCAGTTGTTCATCTATCGGTCAATTTCAATCACGCCGCACCAACACCCGTTATCGCGACAAAGACGGGAACATGCAGTTCTGTGCAACACTAAATAATACGGCAATTGCCCTGCCCCGTGCATTGGTTCCAATTATTGAAAACCATCAAAACCCAGACGGTTCCGTTAATATCCCCAGCTCCTTACAACCACTAATGGGTGGCCGAACAAAAATCGGTGGGAAACATTAATAAAAAAAAACACCCAAACGGGTGTTTTTTTATCTTACACGTTCCCTAACCGCAAAACAATCCAACGGCAAATGCATACAGACAAATGAACGCAGTTTATTTAATGGCTTTTGCAATGCCTTCCAATCTCTATATAATACCAACACTTGATACTTGGCACGAAACTTTTCATCTATACTGACATTACCATAATAGATCTGCAAATTACGTATAAAATCTTGATATATATCAAACAGTTTTGTATTTGACTTGCCAACATGACGCATACCATTCTTATCTGTCACAATCGGCAAAAAACCGTCAACTGTCATAAACAATCCATGTCTCTGCATTGTGCTTTCCTTGGTAAAGTGTTCTGGATTAGTCGCTATCGTCGAACCACGTAATATATTCGCATGTATCGCCCTTATTGTATTGTCATCACACAACACCCTGCACGACCGTTTATTTAAAGCGTATAAATTTTTATTTAGCAATGCATCTATATCTTTAAAAAACGCATCTACGGTCTTATCAAAATTCATTTCTTTTTGCACAATATTCCTCTTTTAAGGACGTTACTATAACACAAATAAAAAAACGTCAACAAAAAAAACATAAAATGTTGAAATTTCAAAAAATTACGATAGAACTCAGTCCTTCTGAATAAAAACAGGCAAAAGCATCTTTTTTATATGGTCAAACCTTTAATACATCCTATCAAGATTTTTGTTAAACACTATTTGCTTTAGTGCATACACAGGAATATTTTTAAGTATAATAGATCTAGCTTGTCTATATAACTGTGGAATTCGTTTTTCTGCACAAAAAGCCCCCTTTGGCTCAACATTATAATGTATATGCACGGCAACAATCATTTGCTTCACAACATTAAACAATTCGTCGCCCAGTCCATCGGACGTAAAAAACAATGCATTACGTTTTATTTCTTTTGGTTTTATAAATTTTGCAGGATTAGATCCAAACATCAACATACAACCAATATTATGCTCTATTGCTTTTTGATTTGTATTTGGTTTGTCTAGTTCCCATTTCAAAAAAACACAAACATTTGAAAAAAAATCTTTAATTATTTTATCGTTATTTGTTCTTTTCATATCAATCACCTCTAGTTAATGTGCAAAAATATACACTATAAATTCTTTTTGTCAACAAAAATATATAAAATGTTGAAATTTCAAAAAAATACGATAAAATATAGCCCTGCTAAATAAAAACAGGTAAAAAACATGAAAATTCGTAATATTGCAATTATTGCACACGTTGACCACGGAAAAACGACATTGGTTGACAATATGTTAAAACAGTCTGGCACATTTCGCGAAAACGAAAAGGTTGAAGATCGCGTCATGGATAGCGGCGACATCGAACGCGAACGTGGCATTACTATTTCTGCAAAACCAACATCTGTACAATGGGGCGAATATAAAATCAATATCGTTGACACCCCAGGACACGCAGATTTTGGTGGCGAAGTAGAACGTATTTTATCTATGGTTGACGGGGTTGTTTTGTTGGTTGACAGTGCCGAAGGTCCCCTGCCCCAAACAAAATTTGTATTGTCCAAGGCATTAAAATTGGGACTGCGGCCAATTGTTTGCATAAACAAAATTGATCGCGCTGACGCACGTCCTGACGAAGTGTTAAGTGAAACATTTGACCTGTTTGACAAATTGGGTGCGACCGATTCCCAACTTGATTTCCCATATTTATATTCATGCGGTCGTGACGGTTGGGCAATTCGTGATTTGTCAGAAATGAATAACGAACACAAGGATTTAACCCCACTGTTTCAATTAATTGTTGATCATGTTCCTGCCCCTGATTGCAATGGGGAACGTTGCCAATTAGATGCACCATTTAAAATGCTTGCAACCACACTGGAAGCAGACCCGTACGTTGGTCGCATTTTAACCGGAAAAATCGAATCAGGCACCGTAAAGGTTGGACAGGCCGTAAAAGCAATCAACATGAACGGTGAATTTATTGAAAACGCTAAAATCACAAAAATCATTGAACATCAAGGTGTCCAAAAGATTTCCCGTGACAGTGCATCTGCTGGTGACATTGTGGTTATTGCCGGATTTTCCAAGGCAACTGTGGCAGACACCCTATGCGATCCATCGGTCACCGACCCAATTCCTGCAATGCCAATTGACCCACCAACATTAACAATGACATTTTTTGTAAACACATCACCATTGGCGGGAAAATCAGGCAAAAAATTAACATCCCGCATGATTGGCGAACGTTTGTTCAAAGAGGCCGAAACAAATATTGCCCTGCGCGTCAGCCAGAGTGAAAACAACGAAGCATTTGAAGTATCTGGCCGTGGCGAATTACAGTTGGGAATTTTGATTGAAACAATGCGCCGCGAAGGATTTGAATTGTCTGTATCGCGCCCACGCGTTGTAATGCAAACGGGACCAAATGGGGAAAAATTAGAACCAATCGAAGAAGTGGTTATTGACGTTGATGATGAATTCAGTGGAACTGTTATTGAAAAAATGACCAAGCGCAAAGCGATGATTACCGAAATGAAATCATCAGGTGCCGGTAAAACCCGTATTGTATTTTCTGCGCCATCACGCGGTCTGATTGGTTATCTGTCTGAATTCAGAACCGACACACGTGGCACAGGCATCATGAACCGCGTATTTGATAAATACGATGAATACCGTGGTCCAATTGATTGGTATCGTCCTGGTGTTTTAGTTTCGATGGAGGCGGGTCAGACCGCAACCTATGCCCTGCACAATCTGGAACCACGAGGGACATTATTTGTTGGTCCACAAACAGAAGTATATTCAGGTATGATTATTGGTGAACACAGCAAAGAAAATGATATAGAGGTTAATCCAGTTAAAGGAAAACAATTAACCAATGTCCGCAGTGTGACCGCCGATGAAAAACTGTTCTTGGCACCACCGCGCAAAATATCATTGGAAGAAGCACTATCCTATATCCAGGATGACGAATTGGTTGAGGTTACACCGACAACAATCCGCCTGCGCAAGAAAGAACTAGATAGCGGCAAGCGTAAAAAGGCATACCGTTTTGCCGAAAGTTATGATTAAAAAAAAGCACCGACAAATTGGTCGGTGTTTTTTATTGTTTTTTTATAAAAGAACTGTATTCTATATGATATAAAAGGTTACAGTAATTATGTGGAAAACTTTTTTTATTATTTGCGACATATTGTGCTATCTGATTCCAAGTCGTCAAAAACAACTATACATAAGAAAACAGTTGTTGTTTGACTGGAAGAACAAATATAAAGCACTTAAACACGCATATCCTGATTTAAATTTTAAGAAAACAAAAATAATTCGTGGTGGTTGGAACATCGGTTTTATAGTGGATAATAAATATGTATTCAAAATAACTAAAACTTATGATGAAGCAAAAACCA
>JBKSNB010000020.1:0-2483 GCA_046882025.1 Alphaproteobacteria bacterium
GCCGAACAATGTATTTGATATTGCAGGTTGCGATATTTCAACAGGCGAATTTTTCATTGGGAAAACATCTGATGTATTGGACGACTTGGTCAGAACATCCCCAGCAGAGGTTATATATCCTGCATCTGATGCAGAAAATGAGGTGGTAATGCAATTGCGCGATATATTCAAAACAACCGCTGTATTTGAAAAATTATACATTCGTTCAGACATTGATCAAATTGTATCCAAGGTGTTTGGTGGTGTATGCGATACCGCCAAAAATCCAGATAACGCAATATCTTTATTAGCAGGATATTTGTTTAATACACAACGTGGGGCATCGGTCACATTCCGCGCACCACACGCATTTAAATCAGGAAAACAATTATTAATTGATTCTGCGACGTGGCGCAGTTTGGAAATCGATGCACCAATTAACGATGGGGGCAGGTGCTTGTTGGATGTATTGGACAGGACGCGCACATCTGCGGGCGCACGAAAATTGCGACAATATTTGCGGACGCTGTCGGGGGACATTAACGAAATTTATGAACGCCAGGAAAACATATCCCATTTGGTATTAAATACATCTGTGCGTGGGGTTGTTGCCGAAACTTTATCAGGGCTGCCGGATGTCGGACGCAGTTTGTCCCGCCTGCTATCAGGTCGTGGATCACCACGCGATTTGGCAAATGTTCGGGATTTTATGTGCGCACTGCCAAATGTAAAGGGGATATCCACATCACTGAATAAAAAATTATCAGATAAATTCAAAACGATTAATACCCATGATGATATCGCATCAAAATTAACACGTGCATTATCTGATACATTGCCAACGTTTTTCCGTGACGGTAATGTTATTCGTGCCGGATACGATGTCGCGTTGGACAATATGCGATCCCTGTCACATGGCGCCCAAGAAACGATTGCTGCATTACAGGCCCAGTATATTTCAGAAACGGATATTCATACACTAAAAATTAAATACAATAATATATTAGGTTATTTTATAGAGGTACCCGCCACCAAGGCAGATGTATTAATGCGACCTGAATCTGGGTTTATACATCGGCAAACGTTGGTTGGGAATATGCGTTTTACAACATCGCGCTTGATTGATTTAGACAACGATATTCGCAGTGCATCTGAAAAGACATCGGGTATTGAAAATGAAATTATCACATCGTTTATTAATGATATACGCGGCATTTCAGATGATTTATTAAATACTGCCGATATATTGGCTGATTTAGATGTTTGGTATGCGTTGGCGGTATGTGCACGCGAATATGATTGGGTACAACCAAATATCACAGATGGTCATGATTTTAATATTGTTGGTGGACGACATCCGGTTATTGAATTTGTTCTGCGCGCATCTGCACAAAACTTTGTTAAAAACGATTGCAATCTAAACGAAAAACCAATCGCATTATTGACGGGCCCAAACATGGCAGGGAAATCAACATACTTGCGCCAAAATGCGTTAATTGTTGTTTTGACGCACCTGGGATCTTTTGTCCCAGCGCAAAGTGCGACAATCGGGATTTGTGACCAGTTGTTCAGCCGTGTTGGTGCGTCAGACAACCTAGCCGCAGGGCAATCTACGTTTATGGTCGAAATGGCAGAAACCGCAAATATTTTGAAACGCGCAACAAATAAATCGTTTATAATATTTGATGAAATAGGGCGCGGAACCGCAACATACGACGGGATGGCAATCGCCCAATCGGTATTGGAATACCTGAATACGCTATGTCCAAGGACACTGTTCGCGACACATTATCACGAATTAACGTCATTAAGAGGTCTGCAAAATGTATGCTGTCTGACCATTGATGTGCGGGAACATAATAACGAAATAATATTTATGCATAAAATTGTTCCTGGGGTTGCGAATCGTTCGTATGGAATTCATGTCGCACGTATGGCGGGTATGCCCGATAGTGTTGTTAAACGCGCCGCAGAGGTATTAAGCAAACTGGAATCTGGTTCGGCGCAATCAAAACCAACCACCAAAGACAACAGCCAATTATCTTTATTTGGATAAAAATATGAACGGATGGATTATTTTAGATAAAGCAAACGGTCTGTTTAGCAGAAGTGCATCGTCACGTGTTGCGCGTATGTTTGGCGAAAAAAAATCAGGTCATATTGGCACATTGGATCCAATGGCAACGGGCGTCCTGCCGATTGCGATTGGGAATGCGACAAAAATGATTCCGTTTATCGAAGATTTATCTGATGGAAACAAAGAATACCTGTTTTCTGTCCAATTCGGATTCGAAACCGATACGTTGGATATAACAGGCAAAGTGATAGAGCAGGGGGGCGGCATCCCACTAGAACAGGACATTATACAAATCCTGCCTGAATTTATTGGTGATGTTTTACAAACGCCGCCCCAGTATTCATCTGTCCATGTTAATGGAATGCGCGCATATGATATTGCCCGCAGGGGAAACATCGCAGATATAAAACCACGTCACATAACCATT
>JBKSNB010000021.1:0-5177 GCA_046882025.1 Alphaproteobacteria bacterium
TGGTACAAAAACTAAGGTTTTTGCACCACCCCCAAACAGACCCTAATCAAAAAAGGTGCAAAAAACCGCCTGTGTATAAGATTTCTGCGGGGTTTAAGTGATAATTTGTGTTCAAAAAAAATAATGCAAAAAGTGGTTGACTTTAAACCTTGGTTTTTTTTGTACCTGTTTTTAGGAATAAAAACCGTCTAAATCGATTTTGCAGGTTCAAAAATTTAAGGTGGGGAATACTGCATTAAATATATTCGGCAAATGCACGCAAAGTTTTTTCACTTTCTTTTTTTTCTAATATTGTTATACTAAACCGTCGCAAAGGATTTTTATGTCAGCAAAATCAAAACGTATATTCAAAAAAATCGTCAGTTATGCAGGTTTGTTTTTTTTTGCGTTGGCGGCATTTATGCTGTGGTGGCAACTGCGTAATTATCATTTAATTGATATTTGGAATGCTATCGTTTCTATACCGAAACCAAATTTGTTAATGGCATGTGTTGCGTGCGCATGTGGGTACCTGGTGTTATCGCTATACGATTTTTTGGCATTGCGATATATTGGCGGTGATGTGACGTGGTGGAAATGGATGTTGGCGGGTATGCTGGGGTTCGCAATCAGTAATAATGCTGGTCATGCCGTGGTCAGTGGTGGTGCAATTCGGTATCGCTTGTATACGCGTTGGCGTATCCATGCCACAGATATTGTCAAAATGATTACTTTTTCCGGGTTCACGTTCTTTTTAGGGTGTGCCGCCATTGTTCTTATTGGGTATTTTTTGGTGCCACGCGATATTTTTCAACAATCCATGGGCGCCAGTGTCGGTGTTAACGGGCTGTTTATATTCTGTGTCGCGACATTGTTGGCGTATTTTGGTATAACGATATTTCTGAAAGGGAAACATATTAAAATCGGCGGATTGAAATTCCAAATACCAACCACAAACCAGGCATTTTTACAAATGTTATTGGGTATAGGGGACGGTGTGTGTGCGGGGTTGGTGTTGTATTTTTGCATGTCGCCATTCGTTCAAATTCCATTTGGAACGTTCATCGGGCTGTATGTAATTGCGATGGTTGCAGGTGTATTTAGCCAGGTTCCAGGCGGTATCGGCGTATTTGAAACCATATTCTTAATCGCCCTGCCCGACGGCATAGACAAAGCAACCGTATTTGGTGCATTGTTGGCATATCGTATAATTTATTATGTTATACCACTGATTGGCATGGGGGGACTGTTCTTTATTTATGAACGCTGGTTGCGGGCACGCATGAAACGCTGGATGGCCGAAGCCAAGGAAAAAATACCACAAATGCCCGTGGTTAAGGCGGTAAAGAAAGTAAAAAACACCGTTTCTGAACGCAAAAAATAAAACACTTGCCTTTGATATACCCCTTTGGTATTGTATATGGGTCGTATTTAATAGGGTTAATATAAGTGTTTGTATTGTCACTATTTTCTGTAATTCGAATGTCGCTGATGGTTATCGTGGCGACCTCTCTTGGCATGGGCTTGGACGCCCCACGGGGACGGGTTACGTCTGTTTTATACGACACCAACACAAAAGGATTACTAAATGTCAAAAAAAATATACGTGGATGCAGTCCACCCGGAAGAAACACGTGTTGTCGTTGTTGATAACGCAACGGGACGGGTTTCCGATTTTGATGTTGAAACAACAACAAAACCTCAGATAAAGGGCAATATCTATCTGGCCAAGGTTATTCGTGTAGAGCCATCTTTGCAGGCGGCGTTTGTTGATTATGGCACAGGGAAAAATGGTTTTTTGCCATTTTCTGAAATTCATCCTGATTATTATCAGGTTACACCTGAACAGAAAAAGAAGTTGTTAGAACTGGCGCATGCCAATATCGTTGATGACGATGACGACCCAAATGACGAAGAAGACGAAGTCGCAGAATACGATGATAATGCCGCCGGTGAAGACAACAAGGAATTCACAAAACGCGCACGCGAATTCAAAATTCAAGACGTTATAAAACCAAAACAAATTCTGTTGGTTCAGGGTGTCAAGGAAGAACGTGGTCAAAAAGGCGCATCGATGACAACATATTTGTCATTGGCGGGTCGTTTTGCTGTTTTAATGCCTAATTCGCGTAAACGCAACAGTTATGGTATATCCAAGAAAATTTCTGACCGCGCAGAACGCGCACGTTTGCGTGAAATTCTGCATGGGCTGAAAATTCCAAAGGGAATGACGGTTGTTTTACGAACTGCTGCGATGGGGGCAGATGCTGCCAATATTACGGCTGATTACGATTATTTGGTTAACCTGTGGAATGACATTCGCAAAACCACATTGGAATCTGTTGCGCCGGTTATTATCCATACCGAAGATTCGTTATTACGTCGCGTTGTCCGTGATTTTATCGCCGACAAAGACGACGTTATGGTTATCCAAGGCGAAGAAACATTTGAATCTGCCAAGCAATATTTTCAACAACTGTATGGTCGCGCACCGCGCAAGCAGATTGTCCTGTATAAAGATGCGGCGTTACCAATAATGACCAAGGCAGGCGTTGAAAAACAACTGGAAGGTCTGCATGGCCCATATGTTGTTTTGCCATCGGGCGGTTCATTGGTTATCAATCAAACCGAAGCAATGGTGACAATTGACGTGAATTCTTCACGTGCAATCAAGGAAAAAGATATTGAACAAACCGCATTAAATACTAATTTAGAAGCCGCGGAAGAAATTGCACTGCAATTACGTTTACGTGATTTAGCGGGCATCGTTGCAATTGACTTTATCGATATGGAAGACGAAAAGAATAACCGCAAACTGGAAATGAAAATGCGTGAAGTCATGAAGCACGATCGCGCGCGCACCCAGGTTGCAAAAATAAATGCTTTCGGGGTAATGATGTTATCACGCCAGCGCATGCGCAGCAGTTTTATTGAATCTTCATATGTTCCATGTCCACATTGTATGGGTGCCGGCGTAGTGCCAAGCATTCAAACCGCATCTGTTATACTGTTCCGTCATCTGCAGGAAAAATTGTTGGCCAAGGCCGCACAAAAAATCATTATGACGGTTCCAACAGATGTTGCCATTTACCTGTTAAATCAAAAACGTGCAGAATTGGCGGCAATGGAAAACGAATTTGGAACAGAAATCGTTGTTGTTGGTGACGACAGTTTAATGAATATTGATCAATATTCTATTCAACGTGTTGCACCCGAAGCAGTCAAAACAGATGATGTCCTGGCGGCACACACACCATCAACGGATGCAAAAAAGAAAAATGCACAACATACCGATGCAAAAAAGGTTGTAATGTCTGCGCCACGACGCAAGGCAAAGAAAGTGCAGAAAAAGAAAAGTATTTGGCAACAAATTGTTGGATAAAATAACCGCCCATTTGGGCGGTTTTATTTCCCTTTGTTCAAAATGTCCCCTGATTTAATATATTCAGGGCTCGATTTTGGTAATGATTTTTGGGCGCGTTTGGCATATTCACGCGCCTGTTTTTCATTTCCGTTCATTTGATAAAATTCAGCCATTGCCCAATATGCCCGCCCATCATCACCATATGAACGTGCCAAGACCCAATATGTCAATGGTGCAGGTTCTGATAATAGCGCGGTTTTTGCTAATTCGATTGCCCGATCTGTATCCCCAGATTTTCTGCGTTCACTGAAAACCAACGCCAATGCAGTTTGTATTTGCGGTGCATCAGAAATATATTCCAATGATTTTTCATATGCATTGATGCTGTCATCATAATGCCCAAATTGGTATTCTATATCGCCCAACAATTCATAAAAATATGGATTTGTTTTATCACGTGATATTAGCGTTAATGTTCCAATTCGTGCAGATTCCAAATTTCCACCACGCATATTTGCAATTGCGCGCGCATAAATTGCAGCATCAGATTTATCAGAATCTGGGAACAATACCCCCACCCTGTCCAATGGGTCCAAGTAACCAATTAATTTCGCCCGAACAAGTTCGTATCGTTTCTGCCATTTTTTATACTTAGATGCATCGTATGTATATTTCAACCCAGATATTTTTTCACGTGCGTTTTTCAATCGTTCCATTGTTAATGGATGATTAACCCAATTTGGATTTATTTTACTTTCCATCGCAGATGTCATTTCCTGCATTTGTTCAAAAACATCAATCAATCCGTTTGGATTCTGATTCGCACGCACCAACAAATCAATTGCCATGGTATCGGCAATACGTTCTTCATCACGCGAAAACGCCATCAGTGATTGGTTCGCAATACCCGTTCCCCCCGCCAACACACCCGCGCCCAATGATGGATTTCCACCCGCAACCATTAATCCGACCCCCAGGGCCTGAATAATCATTGTGCGCATTAATTCAGCATCCATCTGGGCAGACATCTGGGCCATATGTCCACCAATGGTATGTCCCAATTCGTGTGCAACAACCGCCTGTAATGCGTTTGCAGATTTTATTTGTTTTAATAACCCCGTATAAATATATACATCTTCACCCCCAGATACAAACGCATTAAAATCATTATCATCTATGATATGAACACGCAGGTGTGTTATATCCGCCGCCTTCGCCACCGGTTCAATTATTTCATTTATCAACATTTCCGTTTCGGTATCAGTTATAACTGAACGGGCATTTACCGTCATAGGTATTAAGACCATCAAAACATATAATATTTTACGCATTTATATTTGCCCCACATTCAAATATGTTCATCAAATCGTATGTCCATGTATCAGGTTCATTATCACATGCCGCCCGCGCAGCCAATTTGAATAAATCACGATGTTCGCGCCAGTCAGCGAAATGATAGTTTATCCAACCTGATTGTCGCGTCCCGATTAATTCACCAATTCCACGCATCATTAAATCCTGTTCTGCAATAACGAAACCGTCATCTGTATCACATAACACATCCAAACGTTTCATACCGTCCGGGCTGAGATTATTCCCATACAGCAAAACGCAATACGATTGTAAATTGCCGCGACCGACACGACCACGTAATTGATGCAATGCCGCCAAACCAAATTGTTCAGCGTTTTCTATGACAATAATTGTTGCACGCGGAACATCAATCCCGACCTCTATCACAGTTGTTGCAACCAACAAATTCATATCTGAATTATTATCAGCGAATGTTGCCATAACCGTATCACGTGATTTCTTATCCATCTGGCCATGGACA
>JBKSNB010000022.1:0-4367 GCA_046882025.1 Alphaproteobacteria bacterium
AACTTCGCCCCAGTTGGCAATGTTTTTTCCATCAATACGTAAAATAGTATCGCCCGGTTTTATGCCTGCATTAAATGCGGGTGTTTGACGCACAACCTGGGCAACAACAGGTAATTGAACAGGGCGCGGGTGCAACATAAATGTTGCGGAATATATTACCCATGCCAGTAAAAAATTCATCACAACACCCGCAGCAATAATAATAAACTGTTTCCACGCAGGCGCAGATAAATAATGTCCAACCTTTTTTTGTGCCGGTAATTCAGAATATTTTTTACGGTTAAACATATCGTCTTGACCATAAATGGACACATAGCCCCCCAACGGTAAACATGCAATTTGCCATTGTGTGTTATGTTTGTCGTGCCATTTTATAATCGCAGGTCCAAACCCAATCGAAAATTTATTAACCGTTACACCCGCCCAACGTGCTGCCAAAAAATGCCCCAGTTCATGGACAAATACCACCACCCCCAGAACAATTAATAATGCCAAAATTGTTAATATTGTGTGCATATCCAATCCCTTTAATTTTTATAACATCACCAACCATATTATCGGCAGAACGTATATCCACCCATCAAAGCGGTCCAATATTCCGCCATGTCCAGGTAATATTGTTCCAAAATCTTTGATGCCTATTTTTCGTTTAATATAACTGGCCGTCAAATCGCCGTATTGTGATAATAATGAAATGCTGATACCAATCCACAGCAGTTGTGGTAAAAACGTGTCTGTCCCTAACAATCCATATAACACAGATGCAAATGTTCCACACAATACCCCCGCGATTTGACCCGCCCATGTCTTGTTTTCTGAAATATTTTGCCACATTTTATCACCGCCAATCATCCGACCGAATAGCCACGCACCAATGTCTGCTGCGCAAATGGTTAATAACATTAATAATACTATCCATGGTTTTTGCCCAACGGCATTAATGGACAACAACATTAATACCAACAAGACAGCAAAAAATGAATATTTGCCCCAATTCTGGGATAAATTTTGACGGGTTATTTGCATTATATTACGACCAAATTCATACATCATCATTAATACAACCGCAATACCAACATACCGCGTTGCGTTAATATTGAACATTTCCAGCACCACAACCAACGCCAGAATCAACAACATTGCCCCAGATGCAAAAACTCTCTTTTTTGTTTCAGACATAATTTTCCTTCCTTTTGTTTGTCAAACCTATCCGGCATAATGTTCTTTTTTGCCGCCACCAAACCTGCGATTACGTTTCGCGTATTCGTCCAGTGTAAATTGCCACAAACGTTCAGATTTTACCAAATCTGGCCAATGTTCCGGCACAAACAACAATTCTGCGTATGCCAATTTCCATAGCAAGAAATTAGAAATTCTGAATTCATTACTGGTGCGAACCATCAAATCAATCGGCAACAAATCGCCCGTATCTAAAAACGTTTCAAACGATTCCATCGTTACATGTTCACCAGCATCAATTGCGGCATTAACGGCATCAATTATTTCACCGCGCCCACCATAATTTAGTGCAAAAGCAACCGTTCCACCAGTGTTTTCAGATGAAACCTGTTCCAATTTGTCACACAATTTCGCCAATTTTTCAGGTAATCTATCGCGTGATCCCAAAACCCGATAGCGCAAATTCTTTTCAATTGCATGTTGCATGTTTTTTTCTAGTTCTGTATAGAACAAATCCATCAAGAAATTCACTTCTTCATCAGAACGATCCCAATTCTCCGTGGAAAAAATAAAGAAAGTTATTGTTGAAACACCGCGCGCCATATACCAATCCACCAGGTTTTCAAAATTTGCGATACCGGCCTTATGTCCTGCAAGTGGTGGCAAGCCGCGTTTTTCCGCCCATCTGCGATTGCCATCACAAATGAACGCAATATGCTGGGGGACAATGTTTGTCTTTGTGTTTTTTTTGAATATATTTAACATGTGTGCATCCGATTTTACCTGTTATACTGACATAATATCTGCTTCTTTTTGTTTCGCCAACGCATCAACTTCTGCGGCGCGCGAATCAAAAACCTTTTGAATATCATCTTCATATTTATGCTGATCGTCTTCGGAAATCTCCTTGTCTGTGACCGCACGTTTAATTTTTCCCATAACATCCTGACGAATATTTCGCATAGAAATTTTGGCTTCTTCGGCATATTTGCCCGCAACCTTGGTCAATTCACGACGACGTTCTTCGGTAAGTGGTGGCATGTTCAAACGAATTACCCCCCCCGCAGTCATCGGGTTTAACCCTAATCCAGAATCACGAATTGCCTTTTCCACAATGGGTGCATTTGTTATATCCCACACTGTGACGGACAAAGTTTGTGTATCTGGGGTTGAAACGGTGGCAACCTGGTTTAATGGCATATCGGAACCATAAACGGGAACACGCACCCCATCCAACAGATGAACCGACGCGCGTCCCGTCCGCAGACCTGCGAATTCGTTTTGTAAAACCTCTATCGTTTGGGCTGTTTTTTGCTCTGTTTCTGCCTTTAATGATTGAAAATCCATATAAATAACTCCTTGTGATAAACAAAGGTTAGCAAATTAATTTGACATTTAGCAAGAAGAAATATAAAATACGTATCACCTGCGGGGTTGTAGCTCAGTTGGTAGAGCACTTGCATGGCATGCAAGGGGTCGTCGGTTCGAGTCCGATCAGCTCCACCAATATAAAATATTGTTTTGTATGGCGGGTGTAGCTCAGTTGGTAGAGCGCTGGTTTGTGGTACCAGTTGTCGTCGGTTCGAGCCCGGTCACCCGCCCCATGTTTTCTGTTGCGATAAATTTACAAATTCGCTAAATTTACATGTATGAGGAAAGATTTATCTGAATTTTTATCAACAGACCTGCAGTTTATCAAGGGTGTTGGTCCTGTTTTGGCGGCACGTCTGGACGATGTGATTGGCGGTCGGCGGGTTGTTGATTTTTTATTACATCGTCCTGCGTATGTTAGAAATCGTGACGTCACAGAATGTATTAATGATGTTAACGCCGGCGATATCGCAACAATTCCGTTGTTGGTAAAATCACAGAAAAAGGGCGGAACGTTTCGTGGTCGCCACCGTCCGACCCAGATTATGTGTGCGGATAAATCTGGGAATTCTGTGGTTGTTCAATTTTTTAATTCATCATATCTTGATTATTGGTTAAAAAAATTGCCAGTGGGTCAGTGGCGTATGGTCAGTGGACGTGTGGATGCTGGGCGAATTCCAACAATGAACCATCCTGAATTCATTGAAGAAATGGATAATGCGTCAAAAATTCCAACGTCCCAGGCAATTTATCCGTCGGGCGAAGGATTGAGTCAGAAAACATTTGCAAATATTCGAAATCAAGTTTTTGAACGTCTTGACGATATTGTGTCACACGAGCATGATGACAGAACACGTGAATTTTTTGACGCATTACATCATATTCATTTTGCCGCTACGTCTGATGATTTGTTGCCAAATGCAACATATATGGCAAAATTGGCATATTGCGAATTGTTGGCACATCAATCGGCAATCGCAATCAGTCGTCGCAATCGGAATGACATTTGTAATAAAAGGAATGTTCGTCCAACAAAATATAATTTAATGGACGGGTTTTGGAAATGTTTGCCTTTTGAATTGACGGGTGCCCAGATGCGTGCGCTGGACGATATTTTTGGCGACATGGCACGTGATATTCCAATGATGCGTCTGATTCAGGGTGATGTTGGTTCGGGCAAGACAATAATTGCGCTGGCGGCGGCGATAAAAATGGCTGAATCTGGGGCACAAACTGCGTTTTTGGCACCAACTGACACATTGGCACAGCAGCATTTTACAAAACTTAAACCGATTTGTGATAAAATAGGTGTCGTATGTGATGTTTTAACGGGTCGTGATAAGGGAACCGCGCGACACGAAAAATTAATATCTTTGCGATCTGGACGAACAAGAATTGTTGTTGGAACGCATGCGCTGTTTTCTGATGATGTTGAATATCGTGATTTGGGTTTGGTTATCGTTGATGAACAACATCGTTTTGGTGTTTCGCAACGTGAAACATTACGGGGTAAGGGGATGAATCCTGATTTGTTATCATTGTCCGCGACCCCAATACCACGAACGCTATCGATGACAATGTATGGTGATATGGATATTTCCATTGTCAATGAAAAACCGGCGGGGCGTTTACCGATAAAAACCACTAAATTACCCGCAGAACGTATAAATGATTTAATCGCACGTATAAAAACACAAATCGATACCGGGGCTAAGGTCTTTTGGGTTTGTCCACTTGTCCAGGATGATAATGGTATTGGCACCGCCGCGGCTGAGGATAGACATAAATTTTTAACAAAATATTTTCCGACAGCTGGT
>JBKSNB010000023.1:0-2949 GCA_046882025.1 Alphaproteobacteria bacterium
AAATTGTTCGAATTTTGAATTCTGAAACTTTGCCCCCGGTAATTGTGATGCACGCGTTTTCTGGTTCGCCCGAAATTATGCCCCAGATGCCCGAAAATATTTTTTATTCATTTTCACCTGCGATTTTAGACGTGAATCATAAGCGTATGCGGACATCGGCCGCAAAATGTCCTGAAAATCGGATTTTAATAGAATCTGATGATATGCCGGCATCTGTTTTGCCGAATGTTGCCGCTGCTGTTGCTGAAATACGTGGGGTGGATGTGCAAACAATGGCGCAAATATTACTGAATAATTCACAGGGGGTATTTATAAATGGACATGTTTAATCGCACGCGTTTGTTGTTCGGGGATAAGGCAGTGGATAAATTACAAAAATCAACGGTTATGGTTGTTGGTTGTGGTGCGGTTGGTTCGTTCGCGATTGAGGCCCTATGTCGTACCGGCGTTGGTAATTTGATATTGGTTGATTCAGATGTGGTTGATGAATCAAATATAAATCGGCAACTGTTTGCAACAACTAAAACAGTCGGCGTGCCAAAGGTTGATGTCGCGTCAAAACGTGTATTGGAAATAAACCCTGATGCAAATGTGTCCGCGCTGCAGATGTTTTTTGATGATACCAGTATTATAGATGTGCATCCTGATTTTGTAGTTGATGCCATTGATACGGTCAAATCAAAAATGGCACTATACAGGTGGTGCATCGCACGCGACATAGATTTTATATCCAGTATGGGTGCCGCCATGAAAACCGATATTTCAAAAATTCGTTTTGGTAACATTTATGATACAACTGTGTGTCCGTTGGCGGCGACCATTCGTCGCATGGCGAGGACCAAAAATTTGCCGGATTTCCCAGTTGTGTATTCTGTGGAACGCCCGATGAATAATCCTGAATCTGCGGATCATATATTTGGATCTGTGGTAACAACAACGGGAACATTTGGATTGATGATGGCGCAATATGCGGTTAATTATTTGATAAACAAATAGCGGCAATGTGTTCTTGTAATGCCTTGTGGTTTAATAGATAAGAACCTTTTCCTAAATGTGTTATTGGTGTTGCAGCAACCTGTAAAACAGGGTATAATAAACCTGTCTTATGCATAAGACATAAACACAATGAAAGGAGAAAAAAATGAGAGGACTTGTAAACTATGTTTTGGAACCGTTGACATTCATCGGTGCCCTGAACTGGGGATTGATTGGTATATTTGGTTTTGATTTGGTCGCATGGATATTCGGCCCGGCTACATTGGCCAGCAGCATTGTATATTCCATTATCGGTGTTGCAGCGTTGGTGTGGTTGATTTGGGTGTTTATTGATGCACCGTGTCATAAATAGTATACAAAATCGTGTCAATCAGACCCCGCAATGTTTGGGGTCATTTTTTTATTTTGCGCGTCCTGTGAAAGGCGATGGATCCATTGGTTTGTCGTTCGCATCTTTCATGCCATAGTGCAGGTGGGCGCCTGTACTAGCCCCTGAATTGTCTGAAATTGCAACGGTACACCCTGCGCGAACATAATCACCTTCTTTTACCAAAGCATGATCCAAATGGCAATATATTGCAGATATCCCAGTGGCGTATTTTATTTTTAATCCATTACCACAACTGTTATCTTTCCAAACCTTGGTGACTGTGCCATTGGCGGTCGTATAAACATGCGTACCGGTGGGCACCGCATAATCAATGCCTTCGTGTACATGTTGTGTGTGTCTTATTGGATGTGTTCGTTCGCCAAATGGTGATGAAATGCGCGGTTTGTTGGCAACGGGTTCGCCGTATGGGATTTCTTGATTCGTCGGAATATCAGGGTTGCGTTCTGCACATGGTATAGAATTATTTTGGTCTAAAAATTCATTGATTTGTCCAACAATATCAGAACCATTATTTGGTTGCGTGGGGTGATTGTATATGGGTTGGTTTTGTGCTAAATATTCATTCGCAACGTTAATTGCCTGTTGCGTGGTGTGTTTTATATCATCCAGGTGGTCTTCAATTGACATGCCCTGATATGCACAGCCCTTTACACAAATCATTTTTCCGTTGGGGCCGGCAACGTATTCAGATTCGTATGGTTCATACCCTTCGGCGATAACATTCATTCTGTCGATAAAACTTAAATCATTAAATGTTTTTGGAAATGATTGTGCAGACAGCAAACTTTTACCGTATGCGTTGCTCATTAGCGCAGTGGCAAATATTGCAAAAAAGAATAGGGCGTCTAACTTCATAATTTGCATTATATCATTTTATGTGTTTGGTATCAATGACCAAAGAACATCCATACCACCAACGGCGCAATCACTGCGGTTAATATCCCAGAAATTACAATTGCCAAACTGCTCATTGCACCTTCAATTTTGCCCATTTCCATTGCCTTGACGGTGCCTGCGGCGTGTGATGCGTTACCAATTGAAATACCGCGTGACACAGGACTCTTTAATTTCAGCCATCTGCAAATAACATCACTGACCGATGCCCCTAAAATTCCGGTTATAATGACCGCCGATACAGTCAGGGCAACCACACCACCCAATTGTTTAGTTATACCAATTGCCAATGCTGTTGTTACGGAAATTGCCGCCAATGATCGTGCGATAATATCACTTAAACCGAACAGCACAGTTAAAATACAAATCGCGAATACAGACGCGCATACCCCAATAAATATCGCAAATATTATTGGCAACGCGTGACGCTTTAATAACGGTAATTGTCGATACATCGGAACTGCAAAACATACGGTTACTGGGGTCAGGAAATATGTCAGATATTGGGTTGTTATATTATAACTGTCGTACGGAATTTTGAATATCAGCAGTATAGCGATAACAAACATTGTCCCTAAAAACAGTGGTGTTGTAAATGGATTCGGCCATTTGCGGTTAATAAATGTCGCCAAACAGAACATCGCGATTGTCAGCGCAACCCCAAAATA
>JBKSNB010000024.1:0-2318 GCA_046882025.1 Alphaproteobacteria bacterium
TATATTGTTGGACTATGGAACGCGAAAAAACATTGGTGGGCCGCAGGTTATAATTGATAACGCAAAATTTGTTGCAGAAATAGATCATCATAAGAATGATGATAAATTGGGCACACTGTGCATAGATGATGAAAATGCAGTTGCGACAGGTGAATTATTATACAATCTTGCCCAAGATGCTGGTTTGAAAATAGATGGGTTTATTTCAGATTTAATTGCGCTGGCGATATTGACTGATTCTGGGAATTTTAAGTTTGTGCGTAATGGAAACGCTTTACGCATAATGGCGCAATTGGTTGATGGTGGGGTTAGTATTGGTAAATTGGCGGCATCGTTAAATAATAAACCACACAAGGCAGTCCAGACAGAGGCACGTGTCGCATCAGAAGCAGAATTTTTTTATCATAAACGCTTGGTTTTGGCGACAATTTCCACACGTGATTATCGACATATTGATGGGCGGGGGGAAATTGTGTTGGGGTTATTAAACCAGATTAAGGGCGTTGAATATATTGTGCTGTTGAAACAACAAAAACAGGATCAGATAGGCGTTTCGCTGCGCAGTAAAACAAAACCTGTAAATGAAATAGCGGAAACGTTGGGCGGCGGCGGACATGCGTTCGCATCGGGTGCAGTTGTGCGCGATAGTTTGGAAAATGTTCGGGCAAAAGTATTAGAATTATTCAAGGGGATGTGAGAGATGAAAAAAATATTTGTTTGTTTGTTTTGTTCGTTTTTGTGTTTGAATGCGAATGCTGCAGTGGACAAAAATTTGGTGTCAATGGCGGAAAAGTATTTGAATTCTGTAACGGGGCTATCGGGCAATTTCGTGCAAACTGCGAATGGTAAATCTAATAAGGGTGTGTTTTCAATGCTGCGCCCTGGACGTGTTCGGTTGGATTATGATGATTTGCCGGTTCAATTGATTTCAGATGGTGAAGATTTGTATTTTTTTGATAAATCACTGGATCAAATAACTACTGTTCCATTGACAAGCACGCCAGCCGGAATTCTGGTTCGGAAGAATATAAATTTACACAATGCGGATATTGTTGTTGATGAAACAACTGACGGCGATAATACGTTTGCATTAAAAATGTATATGCGCGACCAGGCGGGTTTGGGAACAATGACAGTTGTTTTTGATAAGCCAAAAGTAAAATTGAATTCTTGGACCGTTGTTGACGCAACAGGTGCACAGACAAATGTTGTTTTTCAGGGGTTAAAAAATAAGACAGATTTTGGCAAAGATTATTTTCAGATTCAACGGCATAAAATAGGTAATACGGCCGGTGGCGATGATTTTTATGATTAAAAGATGTTTGGAATAAGTTGGGCTGAATTTTTAGTAATAATTTTGGTCGCAATTATTGTTGTGCCGACAAAATATTGGCCGGATGTTGCGAAGTTTTTGGCACGCGTTGTTCGGTTTATACGAAATTTGGTTTGGCGTATTACAGATGCATCTGAAAAAATCAAAGAAAAGATAGATTTAGAAAAACCAATTGATGAATTGATAAATACAACGACTGATGATGTGCTGGCAGATTTTTCATCTGTTGTAAAGAAACAGAAAAAAACAAGGCGCAGGAAATGAAGAAAATGACGCTGATGCAACATTTTTCAGAATTGCGCAGACGGTTCCTGTGGGTTGCTCTGATATTTTTATGCGCATTTATAATTGGGTGGTATGTTGCGCCATATTTACAACAGGTTTTGGTTTTACCCCTTATGCGTGTATGGCCAGATGGGGTTATGATATATACCAATATAACTGATGGATTGATGGTTAATTTGTCTTTGGCGTTGACTGTTGCGTTATGTGTTATAATTCCAGTCGCATTATGGCATCTGTGGGCATTTATAGAGCCGGGATTAAAGGTAAAAGAAAAACAATTTATTTGGCCTGTGATATTGTTGTCGCCAATATTGTTCGTCGTGGGTGCTGTGTTCGCGTTTTATGTATTATTTCCATTTGTGTTTGGTTTTTTTATAGATATAAATGAATCTGTTTCTGTACCAGTTGTGTTGTTGCCGGCGGTGCGTGATTATCTGGTTTTTGCAATAAATTTAATGAAGGTTTTTGGTTTCGCGTTTCAGTTGCCGTTGGTATTGGTTGTCTTGAACAGAATTGGTGTTTTGCCTAAGGAAAATATCAGACGTTATCGCAGATATGTAATAATCGCAATTGTAACCATTGCGGCGATTTTGACCCCCCCAGATGTTGTTTCTCAGATTTTATTGGCGTTGCCGTTATTGGGGTTGTTTGAGGTAAGTTTATTGTTTATGCGTAATTAATTTTATGATATAATTCGCAT
>JBKSNB010000025.1:0-1647 GCA_046882025.1 Alphaproteobacteria bacterium
GAAGTAGAAAAAAACCACCATTTTTTATCATGGTGGTTTTTAATTACGTTGTCTTAAATTAGTCTAGAATTGCTCCAATTTTGTTTAATGTATAAGTTATCAATTTTGCGATTTGGAGCATTCTACGGTGTGTCTCTGTGATTCTGGGGTATGCTTAGATGATTTACTTTCAAGATTAAACAAAAATTCTGATGTTATTATACGGTCTGAATCAAAATGGTAATTAATATCAGCAATTATTTCTTTGGATGTATACGAATTAACCCCATCATCATTAACAGATTCAATGTGCAATGTTTCATGGGGTAAACCTAATTTGATTAAAACATCCTGAGTCACAGATTGCATTGTGGACAAATCGAACAAACAACCATAAATCAACACATGGTAATGCCAATTTGATGATATTTTACCATGCTCTGCAACTGCAATGAATGGGATATGTTTGCGATTCCAGTGCTTACCAAGAAGTAATTTTTCAAAGTTCAACATCACCCAGTGTAATTTTTTGTTTGCTTTGATTATGTCTGTTTTTCGTTGATGGATGGGAAATTGAATTGTAAGAAAATACTGTGGATGGATATTACTAAGCCAACACTCTATGGCATTCTGAGTCAATTCTGTTTCTTTACTTTTCTGTTTTTTGTGATGAGTATTGCAATGGTTGGCTATAAGGTAGATAGGTAAATTGGGATTTGATGGATAATTATTTGTGTATGGTATGATTGTATTATTAGTAGGCATTTTATTTTACTTTATTTTAGATAGATAGAGGTATAGAAATATTACAAAGCAAAAGTTTGAATTATTGCTTTTATTAATATTCAGACTGACATTTCGGTCATAGTGGTATGGTCAACCCAAAAACAACCGAAACAACATATATTTAATAGAATATAAATTTTTAGGAATTAGACCCAAAAAAATTTTTCTATTTTATCTCACCATGGGTGGTAATTTTGCATTTTTGCATAACCGTTTGTAATACCGGCCGGCAAGTTTACGTGTTTTGATATCGATACGAGATGGCTGATAATAAATATCAAATAGCAGGTCTCGCATTAACCCTTGATTGCACAATTCCGTCATATACCTAAGTTTTAGTATAATCGATTTATCAGTGTATGTGCATAAACTCCCCTTACGCAAAAAGGTTGTTGCCTTTAGACAGGGTGCCCAATTGGCCATTTTTTTACCGGCCAACATAACAAAGGTTCCTTTGCCAACGGTCTGCAACAATCGTAAATCGGCAGGACTGGTCACCAATGGGGAAATCTTTGGGGTATGATGTTTCTTTTTTTTAATTTTCTTTGGCATTATCTGCTCCTTTTATTACCACCCCAGGCTTGAGCCTGGGGATGTTTTAAGGTTAAAACCCAATATATTCATTTGTTGTTAATTTGAGTGTTTTACGTGTCGCGCAACGCAATTTAGACAACCGTTGTATAGTCTGCATTATTTCTGGATTGTTTATTAGATATGCTAATTCAGCAGCCTGTTCATACTCAGGTTGTAAATGTGCAACAAATATTGTTCCGTGCAATTTTTGTTTGCATGATTTTTTACACCAAGCAGTATATTCAGCACGAATTTGCTGTCTTAATCTTGTGCACCACGCTAATCGGCAATAATCCTTAAACCCTTGTG
>JBKSNB010000026.1:0-3458 GCA_046882025.1 Alphaproteobacteria bacterium
TGGCATGGAATTACAGGTGAACCGATGAAATAAATACAATTCTGAAAGATTTTTCTTTCAGGTTGTATTGTCTCAACAAATCCCTGAATTTTCAGGGCAGAACAAAATAAAGGAGTAATCAAATGAGACATATGAGCGCAGGTCGCACATTTAATCGCGATACAAATGCACGCAAAGCCATGTTTGTTGGTTTGGCGAAAAACTTAATTGAACGGGAACAAATTAAAACTACGTTGCCAAAGGCGAAAGATTTGCGCGGCGTTGTTGAAAAATTGATTACCCGTGCCAAGGTGGATACGGTTGCAAATCGTCGTTTGACGGCGGCTGAATTAGGAAATGGTTCGGATGCAACGGTTAAAAAATTGTTTACTGTTTTGGGACCACGTTATGCTAAACGTCCTGGCGGTTATACGCGCGTATTAAAGGCGGGTTTCCGTTATGGTGATGCGGCACCAATGGCGATTATTGAATTGGTTGATCGTGATGTTAATGCCAAGAAAACATCTGAAAAGCCAGCAACAGAAAATCAGCCGGTTGCCAAAGAAGAAAAAACTGAAAGGGCACCAAAGGCAGATAAACCGGTTGCGCAAAAAGCAGCGCCAGCAAAAACGTCGGCAGCCAAGGCAAATACAAATGCTAAAACTGTTGCGGTTAAGCGTCGTGCGACAGGTAAATAATTTATATTTATCAAAAATTGTAAAATCCTGTCCGTTTGGGCAGGATTTTTTTATTTACTTGAATTTGTTTTTTTGATAAAATTAGACAGATAGTATAGGAAGGCGAAAATATGAGAAAACTTGGTTTTATATTTACGGCAATTACATGTTGTATATTGACGTATGGGGCAGATTGTGCGGTTCGTGGTGCGGCAACGACGTTACGGAATCAGACATCGCAGGCGTCGCAACGTACAACCACTGGACGCAGTGCAGTTCAACCGACTGTGACCGGTGTGCGTGGGCGTGCCGCGGTAGCGCCAACGGCAAATAAAGTTGTTGGACGTGCGGCAACAACACAAAAGGTTATTAATACAGGAACCAAGATTGCGACTGCAACGACGAATACCACTGTTAATGAATTATGTAAAACACAATATTATGGTTGTATGGATTCGTTCTGTATGTTGGATAATACATCTGGGGGACGTTGTTTATGCAGTGACAGGAATGCAGAGTTAGATTCTATTTTGGCGGAAATTCAAGGGTTGGATGAACAAAGTTATGCAATTGCGACAACTGGGGTTGAACGTGTTGAAATGGGTGCAGATGCAGACGCTGTTATTGCCCAGGCAAATGCGGTTGCACAATCGTTCGTTACCGAATCGAAAACATCTGAAAAACGTCGGGCACTTGATTTGGCAAATTGGAATTCTGTGATTGATTTTGATGAAGATAATATGGATTCTGATGTTAGTTTGATTGATGGTAAAACAGGAACGGCATTGCATGATGTTGTTTATGATTTGTGTGTTGATCAGATTAGTCAGGAATCGCCAGATTGTATCAAAGATTTGAATATGCTGAAATTGATGTATGCGCAACAAATTCGTTCAGATTGCACCGCGTACGAAAATAGTTTGAAACAGCAAAAAACTGCAAGCGCGCAGAAATTGTTTGCTGCGGAATCTGCCCTGCGTGAGGCGGCATTGGAACAATACCGCGCCGCGAATAAATATGATTTGGGGCAGTGTACAATAGAATTCAAAAAATGTATGATATCTACGGGTGGGTGTGGTGATGATTTTTCGTCGTGCGCATCTGTGTCTGCGATTGATAATACGAATACACGTTATAGCAATAATAAATCAAAGAAAGGAACGTATTCTATCAAGGGGGCAGTGACAACAATTGATATATCTAAATTAACATATGATACGTTGGTTGCCAAAAAGCCGTTGTGTGAAACGGTTACAAAATCGTGTGTTGCGGTCAAGGATCAGGTGTGGGATACGTTTTTGAAAGAGGTTGCACCACAATTAAAATCAGCAGAATTAATTGCCGAAAATAATCTGCGCCAGAATTGTATTGGGTCTATCGCCTCGTGTTTTCAAACCGCATGTAAGGATAATATAGACCCGAATGATCCAGATGGTTCATACGATATGTGTTTAACGCGCCCGGATACAATGCTGAATTTATGTAAAGTCCCATTGCAGGCATGTGGCATAGATGTCAAGAAACCAGAAAGTTCAAATATTTGGAATTTTGTGGTGGCGCGTTTGGCGGCTATGCGTGTTGATTCGTGCACGACCCAGGTTAAGGAGTGTTTACAGTCAGATGATAGGTGTGGTGACGATTATACACAATGTGTTGGGTTGGATTTAGATTCTATAAAGAATATGTGTCCACCAGAAAAATTGGTCGGTTGTCAGAAAAACGGAAATTTGGCATCATTTGATGATGACTGGTTGAATAATTTATTACAGGGTATTTATTTGTCCATAGACAATTCCATGTTAGATCAATGTCAACAGATTGTTAGTGAAAAAATGATAGAGGTTTGTGGTGATACTGCGACATGTTATGCGTTTGATGCAGATGATACGTTGGGGACAGAATCTCTGCGTTCATCTAAAGATTCTGATGGTAATTTTGTTATATCCGGACTGGTGTCGTTTGGAAATGTTCGGGTAAATAAAGTTGATAACTTAGATGAAACAGGTGATAAAAAAGTATCAGGAATTGAATTTGGGCAATATTCAATTGATATTGATAATTATCTAGATCAGGTGACAGGCCCTGACACGGCGAAATTGTTGGCGAAGTCGTCTTTGGAAACAGTGTCGTCCAAGATAAATCAGACAATTGCTTTGTTGACACAGGATCCTAGGGTGCAAATGTGCGTTAATGGTCGTGATATGTCACAGATTCGTGGTTCTTCTGCAGGTTCAAGCACGTCACGGTATCCAAATCTATTAGATTCTGCAATGCTTACAATTATTAATGCAGGTTTGGATAAGGCGCGAATGAATTATGCAACAAAGTATAATCAGTTGGTTGCAAATGCTGTTGAAGGACAAAATGATCAGGTAAAGCAAGCGTTGTGCGCATCAATGGCAACAAGTGATGAACCGGTGTGTACACAGTACGGATCGTTTTTGGGGATATCTGTTTGTAAAGAATATACGCCTAGGTCTGATTATTTAAACTCGTTATTCTCTGGTGTTGAAAATGATCCGTATGCTGCAGAATATGTTATTTCTGGGGCCAATATGTCAAAGTTGATGAATATCGCATCGTCTGGCAGTCAAGATTATACAATTACTGATGATAATGGTACTATGTTGGGCAGTGTTCAAATGGCATCTGTTTATTCACCAAAAAATAATACTTGTTCTTTAACCACAACAACCCAAATGTGTAAAAATGCCGAGGCTGTGATTACTACGAATGATACAAAAACCGGTGGCGGCGGTGGTGCTTTCTTTTTGTTCTTTGGCGCTGGTGGCGGCGGTGGTC
>JBKSNB010000027.1:0-7461 GCA_046882025.1 Alphaproteobacteria bacterium
CTTGGTGGAAAAATTCTGAATGTCATTATACGCAATTTATGGGCAAAGATAATGTATCTTTTCACGCTGTATTTTTCCCTGCCCAAGAATTGGCAATGGATGATAATTGGAAAACAGTTGATGTGTTAAAGGCATGCAACTTCTTGAATTTCGAGGGTGCAAAAATATCAAAATCAACTGGCAATGGCATTTTCTTGAACCAGGCAATTACAGATGCACCTGCTGATGCATGGCGGTATACGATATGTGCATCGCTCCCAGAAACAGACGATACAGACTTTACAATTTCACGTTTTGCAGATATTGTGAATAAAGACCTGAACGGTATGTTGGGGAATTTTGTTTCGCGTGTTTGCAAACTGACCGCCAAGAATTTTGGAAATGTTGTGCCAAATGCGGGCGATATAGATAGTGAATTGGCGACCAAGATAAATGAAAAAATATCAGAATTAACAACCGCGTTGGACGCGTGCGAATTTCGTGCTGCGATATTTGCGTTGCGCGGACTGTGGGCGATTGGCAATGAATATATGACGGAACGTGCACCATGGACATTGGTCAAAGATGGTGATTTAAAATCTGCGGGTGCGGTTTTAAATGAATGTTTTCAACTGATTGATTTATATGCACGCGTATCGGCACCATTTATCCCAGATGCCGCAAAAAAAATGCGCGCTATATTTGGTGCCATGCACGATGATTCGTGGCCAACAAAATACGAACATCGTATTAAAAATGGAACTGAATTCGTTGTGCCTGAAAACTTGTTTGAACGTATTGATGACGACAAGGTGGCGGCATTAATTGAAAAATACGTTCCTAAAAAACCAGTGCCACACCTAACCACTGCAAAAATTATTGATGTTCAGGACCACCCAAACAGCGATAAATTGCACGTTTTAACCGTGGATACAGGGGTCGACAAATTGCAAATTGTTTGTGGTGCGCCAAATGTACGAACTGGATTGGTTGGTGTGCTGGCACCGGTTGGTGTTATATTACCAGGACAGAAAAAGCCAATTACAGCACGCGCTGTCGCTGGTGTTGTATCCAACGGAATGATGTGCAGCGCAGCAGAGGTCGGAAAAGGAACCGATGCAGACACAATCATTGATTTAGGCGATGAGGCACAAATTGGTATTGAATATAAATAATGGATAAAACAAAACTGGTTTTGATGTCATGTTGTGCGCCATGTTCATGTGGCGCGATTAAGCAGTTAGCAGACGGCGAAATTCCCGATATTGATGATTTTATTGTTTTATTCTATAACCCCAATATTTTTCCAACGGACGAATATCAGAAACGATTAAGAGAACAAATTAAATACTGTGAAAAACTGGGTGTAAAATATGCCACCCTTGAATATAATCACGATGCGTGGCGTGATGCTGTGCGGGGTTTAGAGAATGAACCCGAACGCGGTGCACGGTGTGATAAATGTTTTGCGTTTCGGTTTTGTGCAGCGCGTGAATTTGCGATAAAAAATGGATATAATGCGATTGCATCTGTGTTCGGCGTTTCCCGTCACAAAGACCAAAATCAAGTAGACAGAGCAGGGCAAGCAGCGTGCGCAGGAATAAAATATCTGCCGATAAAATGGAACGAAAATTTGCGTGTGCAAATAAACCGCGAATCAGATTTTTATCGGCAGAATTATTGTGGTTGTGAATTTAGTTTTCGTAAATAAATCACCATCGGGACAAGCCCCGGAGTATTACGTTTGCAGAATAAAAACCGGTATTTTACCGGTTTTTTAGTTGTGTTGTTATGGCATACAACGTATCCATAATATGTTTTTGATTTCGTAATATTTCGCTAATAACTATTACATCTGATTTACGAACCTTGATAGAATATGGGCAATAATCAGAACTATAACACTCATTGTTCATCATACCGTGGGCACAACAATTGTCATTGCATTTTGAACATATATTTTTGTATCTTGACATATTTTACCTCTTGTGTTGATCACAAAATACTTGCACAAAAAACCACACTTGTCAACAAATTCTATTTGCCAAGCGATATTTTAGTATGTATAATTAAAGAAAAAGGCATATAAATGGCGTCTATTTATGTTTTCCCAGGTCAAGGTGCACAAAACGTTGGCATGGGATATGATTTGTATAAAAGTAATGTGTTGGCACGTGAAGTATTTGACGCGGTGGATAGCGCATTGGGTGAAAAACTGTCTGATATTATATTTAATGGCCCGATCGAAACGCTAACACTAACTGCAAATGTTCAACCTGCGATTTTGGCTACATCTATTGCGATGTTTCGTGCCGCAAATCTGCCAATGCCAGACTATGTTGCGGGACATTCACTCGGCGAATATAGTGCGCTATGTGCGGCGGATGCAATATCTTTGGCTGATGCCGCCCGATTGGTGCGTGCGCGTGGAAACGCTATGCAGAGTGCTGTGCCGGTGGGTGCTGGAATAACCGCGGTTGTTTTGGGATTGGATATAGATACGGTAAAACAGGTTTGCGAACAATATGGTGCAACCGTTGCAAACGATAATTGCCCAGGTCAAGTTGTTATTTCTGGATTAAAAGAAAATATAGAACCTGCGATGGATGCGCTAAAAAATGCTGGCGCGCGTCGTGTTATGCCACTGGCCCTGTCTGTGCCTGTTCATTGTCCGGCGCAAGAAGCGGCCGCTCAACAAATGCAAGAAATTTTAAATACTATAGAGATAAAAAATCCGATTGTTCCGATTATTTCTAATAAAACCGCAAAACCTATGACGGATGCATCAGAAATTCGCGAATCACTGGTATATCAAATGACACATGGTGTTCGTTGGCGCGAAAGCGTTTTGGAAATGGTGAACCTTGGGATTGATGACTTAACCGAAATTGGTCCAGGAAATGTTTTATGTGGTCTGGTTTCACGCATCACAGATAAAATTAACGCACATAAATTGGAGATATAAAATGTTTGAATTAAACGGCAAAGTTGTATTGATAACAGGTGCCACAGGCGGTATCGGTGGCGCAATTGCACACAAGATGAAACAGGCCGGCGCAACTGTTGTTGTATCGGGCCGCAATATTGCCAAATTAAATTCTGAATTTGATGATTCATATATCAAAATACCATGTGATTTAGATGCCGAAGGCGCAGGTGTTGAATTGGTTATGAACACGATAGAGCATGCGGGTAAAATTGACGTATTAATAAACAATGCTGGAATCACTGCGGATACACTATTAATACGCATGAGTGATGAACAATTTGATAATGTTATAAACACTAATTTGCGTGCTGCGTTCAAAACATGTCGTGCCGCAATTATGCCAATGATGAAACAACGTTTTGGTCGCATTATAAATATGGCGTCCATAATTGGAACGATTGGTGGGGCAGGTCAGACGAACTATGCCGCATCCAAAGGTGGCCTTATCGCGATGACAAAATCCATTGCGGCAGAGGTTGCATCCCGCGGTATTACCGCCAACGCGATTGCCCCAGGTTTTATTCAGACACCAATGACAGATGTTTTGCCAGACGAATTAAAGAAGACATATCTGGCACAAATCCCTGCGGGTCGCTTTGGGTTGCCTGATGACATTGCAAATGTTTGTGTGTTCTTAGCGTCTGATGAAGCATCCTACATCAACGGTCAAACAATACATGTAAATGGCGGTATGGGGCGTTTTTAATTATGCAAGAATTTGATGTGATTGTTATTGGTGGTGGACACGCCGGGGCAGAAGCAGCCGCAGCATCTGCACGTCGTGGGGCAAAAACGCTTTTGATGACTATGCGTGAAAGTGATATTGGTGCAATGTCATGTAACCCATCTATTGGTGGTCCCGGAAAATCACAAATGATTGCTGAAATGGCGGCAATGGGTGGTGTGATGCCACGTGCATCTGACAAATCAGGCATTCATTGGCGAAACCTTAACGCATCGCACGGTGCCGCAACCCAGGCACTGCGCGCCCAAATTGACAGAAAATTATACCATAATGCCATGATGGGTTTGTTGAATGAAACCCAAAATCTGACGATAAAATTTGAAGCGGTTTTAAACCTTGATTTAGAAAAAAAGACCGTAAATAATGCGTATAGTGCAAAATCTATTGTTTTAACAACAGGGACTTTTTTGGGGGGACTCGTCACACGCGGGGGTGAAAAAATCCCATCTGGACGATTGATGGATGATGGCAAATATCAGGAAAATGATTCCTATATATCAGGTGTATTACGTGCGGCGGGTTTTGAACTATTGCGATTAAAGACAGGAACACCGTCACGCATATATCGTGATTCTATTGATTTTAGTGTATGTGAAGAACAACCCGGCGACACCCCACACGATTGGTTTGCATTTGGTGATGAAAATAATAATTATAGTGAATTATGTTTTATTACCCACACAACCGAAAAAACACATCAAATTATTCGTGACAATATCGCAAATGCACCAATGTATAATGGCGACATTCAGGGTATTGGACCGCGTTATTGTCCATCCCTTGAAGACAAGGTTATGCGCTTTCCCGAACACACATCACATCATGTATTTTTAGAACCCGAAGGTCTGAACAGTGATTTAATTTATCCAAATGGCATTTCAACCAGTTTTGGTGCCGATATCCAAGACATATGGATTCGCACAATTCCAGGACTCGAAAACGCACGTATCGCGCGGTATGGGTATGCGATTGAATATGATGCGATTGATGCACGCGTGTTAAATGAGACATTGGAAAGCAAGGATGTTTCTGGGCTATTTTTTGCAGGTCAAATCAACGGAACATCAGGTTATGAAGAAGCCGCCGCCCAGGGTTTGGTTGCGGGTGCAAATGCCGCCGCATACGCATTGAATCAGCCAACATTAAACCTGGACCGAACAAATTCCATGATTGGTGTTTTAATTGATGATATCACAACACTGGGGGTTGATGAACCGTATCGTATGTTCACATCACGCGCTGAATATCGATTGAACCTGCGTGCAGATAATGCCATATTTCGTCTTGGCGCGCACGCCAAAGAACTAAGATTAATTGATACAGATTCTTATGCTAAACTAGTGGACAGGTGGCAAAAAATTGCCGATAAAAATGATAAATTTTATGCGGGATATATTTCACGCAACGAACGCGAAATTGCCGCATACAGGCGCGATGCCGAATTAAAAATACCGACAACATTTGATTATAAATCTTTATCAGGTTTGACAAACGAATTGATTGAAAAACTGACCAAGACCCGACCTGAAAATATTGCGGACCTGTCACGTATACCTGGAATGACCCCCGCGGGAATAATGGTTATCCTGCGCAAGATTAAGGCAACAAATTAAACTTATTTTTTGACAATATTGTTTTTTGTATTATCATACAATAAAAACAACAAAAGGATTTTTTATGAAAAAACCATTAACAGACAAAGAAATCGCACAACAATCGGCAAATACCGCGGCAAACAAAATCTCTTATTCTTACTTGTTTTGTAAATATGATTTGTTTCATTCTGATAAATATATTGTAGATTCGTATTGTCCAGATAAAAAGACATTAACCGCAATCGCCCGCAAACAGCGTGAAATATCAAACGCTTTTAACATACAATTTGACGACCTGGTGGGACACTATTTTTGTATTGCGGTCTGCGACAAACAAAATGCACAGCAAATAACAGACACAATGACAAAATACGGTTGGATTTTAAGCAACCAAAAACAGAACAAAACAGCAACACTTGGCAAAATAAATGTCCAACAAAACAACTGTGTACTGGAATTTCTTGAAAACCCGGATATAGGCCAGGTAATATCATTACCTGTTAATAATAAAACAACCGATCCATTTCAGGAATTACCATCAACCGAATTTGCAAGGCAATTTGAACACGTATTGCATTTGTTTGACAAAATACGCAGCATTAAAGAATTAGAACGATAAAATTAAATGTGGAAATAATTAAAAATATGTATTAATATGCTCTCACGTTGCCGGAGTAGCTCAGCTGGTAGAGCATCTCATTCGTAATGAGGGGGTCGGGTGTCCGAGTCACCTCTCCGGCACCAGAGATAAAAAAATGATGAACAAAGGTATAATCATTATTAAATAACTGGCACTGCGCTTTAGCGGTTGCTGGGGCGCGTATCGGCGCCTTTTTTAATATAAAGATGGAGATATAGATATGGCATATCCAAAAACAGATGCAAAACCAAACTTTCCAGAACTAGAACATGCGGTCATGGATTTCTGGCGCAGTGACGATACATTTCATAAATCACTGAATCAAACTAAATTGGGGCACCCATTTATGTTCTATGACGGGCCACCGTTTGCAAACGGACTGCCACACTGGGGACATTTGGGGGTGTCTGCGATTAAGGACATGGTGTCACGTTTCCAAACAATGCGTGGAAATTATGTTGTGCGCGAACTGGGGTGGGATTGTCATGGATTGCCCGCAGAAAATAGTGTGGAAAAAAAGCAGGGCAAAAGTGCCAAGGATATTGTTGCATCTGATGGAATTGACACGTTTTGCGAATTATGCAAGAACGATGTTATGACATTTGCACATGAATGGTTGCGTTATTTTGAACGTATTGGTCGCTGGGTTGATGGTGGTGATAATTTTGGTTATCGCACAATGGATAAGAATTACATGGAATCTGTGATTTGGGCGATAAAGACGTTATACGACAAGGGTTTGCTATATAAAGATTTTAAGGTTAATCCATACGATTGGAAATTAGGCACTGTTTTATCTAATAGCGAGGCATCATCAGAATACCAGGATATCGTTGATGATACGGTGACGGTTTGGTTTGAATTGGAAAACGGCGACAGGGCGATTGCATGGACAACAACACCATGGACGTTGCCGGCGAATTCTGCATTGGCGGTAAATCCAAAAATGGAATATGTTCGTGTAAAACATGATGATGGCCATGTCTATATTTTGGCAAAATCACGCCTGAAAGCATATGACAAGATTTTCGCAAATTCAACGGTTTTGGAAACAATTACTGGCGATAAACTGGTTGGATTAAAATATGCACCACTGTTTAATTATTATGCGAATACATCTGATTTATTGTATCAGGTTATACCGGCTGACTATGTTTCTGATTCTGATGGAACAGGTATTGTTCATATTGCACCTGCATATGGCGAAGACGATTTTTGGGCTGCTAAGGCGATAAATCCACAGTTCCCTGTTATTTTAAATGTTGATGATTATGGAAACTTTGATAATACCGTTATAGATTGGGCGGGCGAAAATATATTTGTTGCAAATCCAAAAATCATAGATTGGTTGCGTGAAAATGGTCGCCTGGTAAAAAAAGATCAGCATAAGCACAGTTATCCGTTTGGACCACGCAGTCATGAAAAACTGATATATCGTGCAACAGACGCATGGTATATTGATGTTCCAAAAATTCTGGACAAATTAAAGAAAAATAATTCGTTGGTTGATTGG
>JBKSNB010000028.1:0-10315 GCA_046882025.1 Alphaproteobacteria bacterium
TATTTTGGGCATGACGAATAACATCACGCATCTTGTCCGTTGGTTTGATAACATCAGGCGCATCAATAACAACACAATTGCGCATAACACGTGGATATTTCGCCAATATACGGTTCAAAACCTGGGCATCACCAAATATACGAAAAAACACAGTATCTTCGCCATATTGGTATAAAAACTGATTTATTCCACCCAATGCAGCGGATGGGCCCTTGTCCCCGCCAAACGCATCAATCGCAATAATTTTCTTTGTTGTCATGGCAATAAAAAAGGCAGAATCCGGCGCGAATACCACGCGCCACCATTCCGCCATAATTTTGTTTGGTTATTATTTTGCACCACATGCAGGACATACGTGATGTGGACGTTTCTTTTCACCACATGATTTGCATACGCTGCATGGCATAACCTTTAATGCATCGTGGGATTGACGTTGTGCACTGCGTGCTTTACTTGTTTTACTTCTTGGCGTTGCCATTTCTTTATCCTTTTTATTTTACGACGTTATATTTTATTACAATATTGCAGATTTGCAAGAAAAACTTTATTCCGATATGACACGCGCCACAAACATACCATGATTATGCATAAAACCAATCACAGCGTCATGATCGTCCATACCAAAATAAAATTTATACCCCTGCCGTTCCAATTCTTCAATTGTGTGCAATTTATATTCTGCGGTTGTGCCGGGATAATCGTGCGCCTTGCAAAACACACGTTTTTTTATGTTCGGCAACAGACCATCTATAAATGCCTCAACCTTGGCCTGGCCCATCGCCCAACGACCAGTAATAAACACAATTGTAAAATCCCGCCCCAATGTTTCCAGAACACGTATCATGTTCCAATTGGGTTCACCAAAGCGATCATATTCAGGCACCGCGAACTTCTTGCTAACGACGCCATCTATGTCACAGAAAATTGCAGGTATTTCATTCATAACAAAAAATCTGCCCGATATGTCAAATGATGACACACGGGCAAAAGTTTTTCCATAGGTTAAATATCCAACAACTGTTGTTGTTCGCCACCTTCACGTGCCAATTTTTCAGCACGTTCTTCTTCCTTGGCAATTTCGCGCACACGACGGACGTATGCACCCGTTCCCACAGGAATCAGACGACCAACAATCAAGTTTTCATTTATACCAACCAATTTATCGGTTGATCCACTAATCGCAGCGTCCACCAAAACCTTGGTCGTTTGTTGGAACGATGCGTTGGATATAAATGAACGTGATGTCAATGATGCACGGGTCAAACCAACCAAAACCTGGGATGCAGTCGCAATGTGACCACCATCATGTGCAACACGGGTGTTTTCTTCTTCGAAATCAACACGGTCAACAACCTGGCCCATCAAGAACCCGGTGTCCCCAGGATTCGTAATTTCAACACGACGTGTCATTTCACGAATCAAGATTTCAATGTGTTTGTCATTGATGGCCACACCCTGCAAGCGATAAACCTGCTGGATCTGTTCAACCATAAATGTTGCCAACGCTTTCTGACCCAAGATACGCAAAATATCCTGAGGCACTGGTTCACCGTCAACCAACTTGTCCGCTTTGCGAACAGTATCGCCACTGCGCACCAGCAAATTCGTTCCCTTTGGAACAGCATATTCAACAGGTGCCGTACCATCATCAGGTTCAATGCGAACGATAATCTTGGACTTAGAATCTTCCAATTCAACCGTACCGTCAATTTCAGCCAACAATGCAGGGTTTGCAGGATGACGAACCTCTAACAATTCTTCTACACGTGGCAAACCACCCGTAATATCGCTTGTCTTTTTGGTCTGGACAGGAATACGTGCCAAAATATCACCCGCCTTGACTGTATCACCGTTATTAACGTTCAATACAGAATATATAGGCAACAGGTATTCAGCAATTTTCTTGCCACCCAATGATATTACTTCGCCCTTATCGTCAACCAATGTGACGGATGGATTCAATGCTTTCTTGGTATTTGTTTTCCAGTTAATAACCTTGCGCGATACAATACCGGTCATGGCATCAACTTCTTCCAAATACGACACGTTTTCAATCAAATCGTTAAAGCATACTGTTCCGTCTTTTTCAGCAATGATTGTGTTGGAATATGGATCCCATTCAGCAACCTTGTCACCCTTGGCCACAGTATCACCATCATTAACAATCAACATAGACGCATATGGCAATGCCATGCTGAACAATTTTGAACCCTTGTCATCAACAACGGCAATTTCACCGTTACGCGACAGAACGATAACGCGTCCCGCAGAATTCTTAATCGTATTAACGCCTGTGAATTTGACTTTACCAGCAACTGGAACTTCTATGAAGTGGCTTTCGGAACCACCCTCAGCAATACCACCAATGTGGAAGGTACGCAACGTTAACTGTGTTCCAGGCTCACCAATGGATTGACCGGCAACAACACCAACGGCTTCGCCAACATGAACCAATGTACCACGTGACAAATCCATACCATAACATTTTGCACACAGACCGTCACTGCAACATGTCAAAACACTGCGCACATCAACACTTGGCAGGCCAGATTCATTAATCTGTTTCGCTGCCGCATTGGTAATCAATTCACCGGCCGGAACGATAACTTCCTTGGTCACAGGATTTATAACATCACGTGCCGCCGTACGACCCAATACCACGTCACCCAATGGCACAGATAATGTTGAACCCTGATATACTGGCTTTGCAGTAATGAATTCAGTTGTTCCACAATCGTGTTCAGTAATAACCGTGTTTTGCGCCAATTCAACCAAACGACGGGTCAGGTAACCTGCCTCTGCCGTTTTCAAAGCGGTATCCGACATACCCTTACGCGCACCGTGGGTTGACGTAAAGTATTCAGACATGGTTAAACCTTCCTTAAAGTTCGAAATAATAGGAACTTCAATAATTGAACCGTCTGGCTTCTGCATCATACCACGCATACCCGCCAACTGCTGAATCTGACCCTTAGATCCACGGGCCTTGGACATCCACATCATGTAAATTGAATTCCAATTATCACCTTCGGTTTTGCCCAATGCAGCACCTGCCAAATCACCCAGTTTATCGGTTGTTTTCTGCCACAGGTCAATCAATTTGTTATGACGTTCACCACTGGACAGCAAACCGTTTTGATATTGTGTTTCAATTTCAGATGCCTGTTTCTTGGTACCCGCAATAATTTCATCTTTTTCAGCAGGAATAACGATATCATTAAACCCGATTGAAATACCACTGCGTGCACCCTGTTCAAAACCAGTGTTCTTTAACGCATCGGCCAGCAAAATCATCGCCTTGTCGCCACAACGTTCATATGTTGTTGCCAATAAAGATTTGATTTCACCAGATGGCATAACCTTGTTCACCAAATCAAACGGCATTTTGTCTGACTTTGGTAATAATTCGCCCAATATCATACGACCAGCCGTCGTCTTGTATAATTTACCATTAACACGTGCAAAGATTGGTGTGTGCAATGTAATTGTTTTATTCTGCAACGCCAACTGCACTTCGTCCATACCGGAAAAGCGTGGTGATTTATCAGTATGTTCGCCGTTCATCAACGAAATATAGTAAATACCCAACACCATATCCTGGGATAATACTGTCATAGGTTCACCATTTGCAGGCGACAAGATATTATTTGTTGACAGCATCAATGTGCGTGCTTCCAATTGTGCCTCTAATGAAATTGGCACGTGAACAGACATCTGGTCACCATCAAAGTCAGCATTGAATCCCTTACACACCAATGGATGCAGGCGGATTGCCTTGCCTTCTATCAAGACGGGTTCAAACGCAATCAGTGACAATCTGTGCAACGTTGGTGCACGGTTCAACAATACAGGATGTTGGTAAATAACCTTTTCCAAAATTTCCCATACAATTTCTTCACCGTTTTCAACCATTTTACGTGCGGTTTTCAGTGTGTTTGCGTAGCCACCAGACAACAAACGTGCGAATACAAATGGTTTGAATAATTCCAATGCCATTGTTTTTGGCAAACCAACCTGGTGCATATTTAATGTTGGTCCAGGGGTAATAACCGAACGTCCCGAATAATCAACACGTTTACCCAACATATTCATACGGAAACGTCCAGATTTACCGCGCAATGAATCAGATAATGATTTCAATGGACGACGATTCTGGGATACCATTGGACGCGCCTTGTGACCATTATCGAACAATGAATCAACCGCTTCCTGTAACATACGTTTTTCGTTACGAACAATGATATCAGGTGCGTGCATTTCCATAAACCGTTTCAAACGGTTGTTACGGATAATAACACGACGATACAAATCGTTCAAATCAGATGCCGCAACGTGTCCCGCATCCAATGTGACCAATGGACGCATATCTGGTGGAATCACAGGGATAATATCCGGCAACATCCATGCAGGTTCTGTTTTAGAATCCAAAAATGCTTCAACCAATTTCAATTGTTTGATTATTGATTTACGTTTTGATTCTGATTTGGTTTCTGCCAATTCTGCACGCAGACGCGTTCTTTCATCGCCCATATCCAAATTTGCGATAATTGCACGAACACCTTCGGCACCAATACCAACACGGAAAGAATCTTCACCAAATTCTTCTTTCTTTGCCTGATATTCATCTTCACTGATGACATCATACAATTTCAAACTGGTCAGCCCTGGTTCAATAACGATATACGCATCGTATGAAATAACCTGCTCTAACTTCTTTTGTGGCAAATTATTCAACAGGGTTGCGATTTTACCTTCACGCAAGAACCATGTGTGTGCCACAGGCATTGCTAATTTAATGTGCCCCATACGTTCACGACGAACAGATGATGGTCCAACCTCAACCCCACAACGTTCGCAAACAACCCCGCGGTATTTAATACGTTTATATTTACCGCATGCACATTCATAATCTTTTACTGGACCAAAGATTTGCTGACAAAACAAACCCTCGGGTTCTGGTTTCAAAGAATGGTAATTGATGGTTTCTGGTTTTTTTACTTCACCATGTGACCACGACAGAATTTCTTCGGGGGACGCAATGGTAATACGCAGTGCATCAAACTGTTCTTTGGTTTCAATTTGTCCAAATATCTTTTGCAACATATTTGCCATTTATTCTGCTCCTTTTAGTCGCTTAAAAGTGCTTTGCGGCAGCGTGCTGTGGGTCACCCCACAACATGCGCCCGCTGCCACATTAATCTATTTTCTTTGGTGTCATCGCCAGACCCAATCCACGCAATTCGCGAACGAATACGTTGAATGCCTCTGGTGTGCCGGTTTGGATATCATTGCTGCCGGAAATGACGGCTTCGTACATCTTGTTACGGCCGGTAATATCATCAGATTTCACCGTTAACATTTCGCGCAACAGATGTGCAGCACCGTGTGCTTCCAATGCCCATACTTCCATTTCACCCAAACGCTGACCACCCATGTGGGCCTTACCAGACAATGGCTGTTGGGTAACCAATGAATAGTTGCCGACAGAACGTGCATGAATCTTTTCATCAACAAAGTGATGCAATTTCATCATGTACATAACACCAACCGTCACAGGACGTGCAAACTTTTCACCCGTCATACCATCATACAATGTGAACTGACCTGTTTCTGGCAGTTTTGCCAATTTCAACATTGATTTAATATCATCCGGACTTGCACCGTCAAATGTTGGGGTTGCCATTGGAACACCATCACGCAATAATGCGGCTTCGGCACGAACATCTGTATCGGTCATTTTCGCCAATTTTTCCGCTGTGTCTTTGCCATAAATCTTGCCCATGATGTTACGCAAATCGTCCGTTACGGCACGTTTTTGCTTAACTTCGTCCAAGACCTGGCCAATCTGCTGACCCAATGTGCGCGCCGCCATACCCAGGTGAGTTTCCAAAATCTGACCAATGTTCATACGTGAAGGCACACCCAATGGATTCAAAACGATATCAACTGGGGTTCCATCTTCCATATGTGGCATATCTTCGATTGGAACAACCTTAGACACAATACCCTTGTTTCCATGACGACCCGCCATTTTATCACCAGGTTGCAATTTCATTTTATGTGCAATGTACACCTTGACTTCTTTCAAGACACTGGCACTTAATGAATTGCTTTCTGTTGCCTTGGCAATTTCAGCATCGGCCTTTTCATTTAACAATTTTAATTTGATTGTTAATTCTTCACGTAATTCATCCAGTTTTGCCTGGGCTTCTTTGTTCTTAACAACCAATTTCTTAACATCAGACGCCTTGATTCCTTCAAATACTTCGGCTGTAATTTTCTTGCCAATAAATGGTTTAATACTGCCAGTGCCAGAATCAATGGTTTGACCCTCTACGATTTGGAAAACCTGTTCGGCGAAACCATTTTCAATGATGGCTGTTTCTTCATCACGATCCTTATTAATTTTCGCAATCTTTTCCAATTCAATCATCTGGGTACGTTCGTCTTTCTTAACACCATGACGTGTCAGAATGTTAACGCCGATAACAGTACCCTCTTCGTTTGGTCCAACACGTAGAGACGTATCCTTTACATTCAATGCCTTTTCACCAAAGATGTTACGCAACAGTGCTTCTTCGGGGGTCAACAATGTTTCAGATTTTGGTGAAACACGACCAACCAAAATATCGCCCTGCTTTACACGCGCACCAACATAGATGATGCCGGATTCGTCCAAATTCTTTAATGATTCTTCACTGACGTTTGGAATATCACGTGTGAAACTTTCAGGCCCTAACTGAGTATCACGAACCTTGAATTCTTTTTCAACAATCTTGACAGATGTAAATGCATCGTCACGTGAAATGCGTTCTGAAATCACAATCGCGTCTTCGTAGTTATAACCACGCCATGGCACAAATGCGACCAATACGTTACGACCCAACGCCAATTCACCATAGTTCATTGATGAACCATCGGCAATTATATCGCCCGCAGAAATACGGTCGCCGACATGAACCAACGGTTTCTGGTGAATCAATGTTTCACTGTTAGAACGTTCAAATTTTTCCAGGTTATAAATATCCACACCCGTCACAACGTTGCGGCTATTCATACATTTAACCACGATACGATTTGCATCCACAGATTCAACAACACCACTGTGTTTTGCAACCTTACCCGTGCGGGAATCACGCGCCACTTCGCGTTCAATGCCGGTACCAACCAATGGTGCCTGAACACGCAATAATGGAACGCCCTGACGTTGCATGTTTGAACCCATCAACGCGCGGTTAGCGTCGTCATTTTCCACAAATGGAATCAGTCCTGTTGCGATGGATACCACCTGACGTGGCGCAACGTCAATCAGGTCAACTTCGGCCTTTGGAATCATGGTAAATTCGCCATCAACACGCGCCGTCACCATATCTTCTGTTAAAACACCCGCCGCATTTGTTGGGGTATTACCCTGGGCAATTTTGTGTCCCAATTCTTCATCAGCAGTCAAATATACCAATTCATCTGTGACCTTGCCATTTTTAACAACATAGTATGGTGTTTCAATAAATCCATATGGATTGACACGTGCATATGTTGCCAAATGGTTAATCAAACCAATATTTGCACCTTCGGGTGTATGAATTGGGCATAAACGACCATAGTGTGTTGGATGAACGTCACGAACATCAATTCCCGCACGTTCACGGTTCAATCCGCCAGGACCCAATGCAGATATACGACGTTTGTGTTCCAGTTCAGCCAATGGATTATATGCATCCATAAACTGTGATAACTGTGATGTTCCCAAGAATTCAGATACCAATGACATTAATGGTTTAACATTAATAACATCCTGAGGCTGCATATTTGCAATGTTTGGTGAAGACAAACTTTCACGAACCAAGCGATCAATACGCAACATACCCGTACGGAATGTTTGTTCCAACAATTCACCAACTGTACGTACACGACGATTTGACAGGTTATCAATATCATCAATCGTATCCTTGTGATCAATGATGTTTGTTAATGTCTTTAACACCGCCAAGAAATCAGATTTGGTCAACAAACGATCATCTTCGGGACGTTTACCAGAATCAATCTTTAAACGTTTGTTCATTTTGAAACGACCAACCGCAGATAAATCATAATATGATTCATCAAAACCCTGACGCAGGAACAGATTTGTTGCTGCTTCAACCGTTGGACGTTCACCCGGACGAATAATGTTGTAAATTTCAATCAATGCATCATCACGATTTGTAATCTTATCTGCAATCAAAGTATTGCGCATATGTGCAGTAATTGTTGCATTATCAATCGCAATCAGAGATATTTCCTTGACACCTAATTTTGCAATATCAGACAAAATTTCTTCGGTGATTTCTGTACCAGCAGGATACAAAACTTCATCGCCATTCATGATTGGGTCAAACAAGAATTCACCAACCAACGATTCAGATTCAACACCATATTCCTTGGCCGCAGTTGTAATTTTAGACAAACGTTTTGCGTTTAATCTGTCACCCTTGGACGCCAATGGCTTTTTATCCTTGACGCCTAAGATATCATAATTCAAACGGAATTTATCTAAACCTTCAAAATTTGTGGTTTGTCCAACCCAAATTTTGCCATTGAATGACAATGGCAGGCGTTTGTAAAACGCACCCAGTATTTCAGTATCAGACATACCCTTGATACCCAATTTACGTGGATCCGCATTCCATTTCTTTTCTTCATCAGCCGCCGGCAAGCAACGTAACAAAACCGTTGCAGGAATTTTACGACGACGATCAATACGAACATAAATAACACCCTTGGATTCTTCAAAATCAATCCAGCTGCCATGTTCAGGAATGATACGCGCAGTATATGTTGTTGGGTTCCCAGCAATCTTGGCTTCTTTTGTGGTTGCGAATACAACACCTTGGGCACGATGCATTTGTGATACGATAACACGTTCAACACCCGCAGCGATAAAGCTGCCGCGTTCTGTCATCAATGGAACTTCGCCCATAAATATTTCTTGTTCTTTGATATCACGAAGTGTTTTTTTACCATCTTCTGCGACATCCCACAAAATCAATCTCAACTTCAATTTCAATCTGCGTGAATAATTCATATTACGCAGCATACATTCCTTCACATTATAAACAGGTTTTTCAAGTTTATATTCCACGAATTCCAAATCCGCAACACCGGCGTAATCTTTGATTGGGAACATAGATGAAAAAACGTTTTGCAAACCAATGTTTTTACGTTTTTCAGGTTCAACATCTGCCTGCAAAAAATCTTTGTAAGAATTGTATTGTATTTCAACTAAATCAGGAAGTGGAGTTTGCAAAAAACTTTTACCGAACGATTTTCTAAGTTTCTGGATAACTGCCATGGGTATCAATCCTTTTTTTATATATGCGTTTTGCAAACGAAACAGTTTGTATGTTTTTCGCACCTGCGCCCGCCACAGAAAAATTCCATGACGGGCATAGATGACGCCGCGGTTCCCCGCAACGATTTTTTATTTGATAGATATTATTTCAATTCTACCTTTGCGCCAGCGGCTTCCAAAGTAGCTTTCATTTTTTCAGCTTCATCTTTGGCAACCGCTTCTTTAACGGCCTTTGGTGCAGATTCAACCAAAGCTTTTGCTTCGCCCAAACCTAAACCAGTGATGTCTTTAACGGCCTTGATAACAGCCAATTTGTTTGCACCAGCTTCAGCCAATACAACATCAAATTCTGTTTTTTCTTCAGCCGCAGCAGCGACAGGACCCGCAGCAACTGCAACTGCAGCAGCAGCGCTAACGCCCCATGTTTCTTCCAATGCTTTGGATAATTCAACTGCTTCTTGGACAGTCAATTTTGACAATTCTTCAACTAATTTTTGAATGTCTGCCATTTTATTACTCCTTTAGAGTTTTAAGTTAATTCTTTTTTCCATACTCTGCTGAAACACGTGCCAGGCGCGATGCAGGTTCAACCAATATACGCGCAATAGTAGAACGAATTTCCAACAGGGAAGGAAGCTTGGATAATTGCACAACGCCATCCATGTCTAAGACATCTGCATCCATTTTACCACCAACGATTGTCACATTTGGATGTTCATCTGCAAATTTGGCCAATACTTTGGTAACCGCCAAGGCATCTGTTGCAACCGCAACCGCCGTTGGACGTTTCATCATATCAGATACAGGCGCAAAATCAGTGTCTTTCAACGCCAATTTCATCAAACGGTTTTTGACAACTTTGAACAAAGAAACCTTGTCGCGCAATTCATTACGCAAAGATTCCAATTCTTTAACCGTCAAACCATGATTTTCAACAACGAAAATACCGTTTGCGTCTTTCAAGGATGACTGCAACGCTGAAAT
>JBKSNB010000029.1:0-2584 GCA_046882025.1 Alphaproteobacteria bacterium
GATATATTTGAATAAGCAACACAATTCAGTTGATTGTTTCTAACCTCCTGACCACTTGATGAAAAATCAGTGGTTTTTTCGTTGTGAAATAAAACAGGAGAGATTTATGGGTTGGGAACAGGGTTTTGTTTATGTCGTCAGCCCCACATACAAAAACCACATTAAATATTATGGATTCAGATGGAAATATATTCTATGGCAATTTGTATTCCGAACAGTAAGTAAAAAAAACACCGGATTTCTGCGGCTTAGGGCAGGTTTGGCGGTTTTTAATAAAAATTATGTTTTTTTATTGCTGTTTTAACCAAAAAAGCATATAAAAACAGTATGTTATATGCATTTGTTGAATTTGTATAGCAGGAAAGGGCACAAATGGCTTTTTGGGTGTAAAAGATGTTGTAAAAACGGGCGATTGGCGATGTGTACGCAAAATGGCAAAAACGTAAAATTTGGCACGCAAATAAAAAAATTTGTAAAAAAATCTGAATTTTTTTTAGAAAATTTTCAAACATTTTTATCAATTTTATCAATGGGTTTGTTTAATTTGTTATTTGGGAATTTGTTTTGATATAAAAATTATTATTCTAAATGATATATATTATATATATTTGTTCGTATTTCGCGCCAATTCGCACAATTGTATTAAAAACCTAAATTTGCGCCACTTGTCATAATTAAACTATACATAATATACATTATGCGCCTTTTGTGTGCGCCGCCCCGGGGTGGTGTGTGGGTGTGTTGTTCTTTGATTTCTGCGGGGTTGATTGGTATCGGTTTCGTTTAAAATAAAAATTATTTAACGGCATGTGATAATTTTATTTGTGTTTTTTTTATTGGGTTTGTTTTTGTTTGTAAATTTTTTGCATTAAAAATTTTTTCATGGTCGAATTTTGTGCGTCCTAACTACTCTCTTGTTATATTTCGTGGTGCCCTGTTTTGCTTTTGTTGGTTTTTTTGCACAATAAAAAAATAGAAACCAACAAAAGTTGATTTCCATATTGATTTTATTTATTGTAAGTCGGGTTTATTTCTTTGATTTTACTGATATTTTATCAATTGTTCCCTTTGCCATTTTTGTCAGGTTTTTGATACCTTTTTTAAGGTCGCTGTCTTCTGCTGCCTGGACTTTTTCTGGTTTTACAGCAGAACAACAATGTGGGCATTTGGTTGCAGATACGCTGATTGTTGATTGACAATATGGACATGTGCGTGTTGTAACCGCTGCCTTGTCGCGGGTTTTGTTTACAATTTTAACAAACAGGAATATTGCAAACATCGTGATTAAAAAACTGACAATTGAATTCATAAATGTCCCCAGATTCATTGTTGTTGCCCCTGCGGCATTTGCGGCGGCGACGGTTGCATAGTGTGCACCGGGTTCGCCCCCTGCCAATACTATAAACAATCCTGAAAAATCAACACCGCCAATTAACAACCCTATTGGTGGCATTAATATATCAGACACCAACGAATTTACCACACCGGTCATAACACTACCTACGATTATACCGACAGCCATGTCGATTGCGTTGCCTTTGTATATGAATGATTTGAATTCTTTAATTAAACTTGCCATGTTTTTGTTCCTTTTGTTTTTCTGTTATTGCGGACATAACGTTGTCCAGTGTTTTACGCAAGCTTTCATCATGGGTTTCGACCGTGATGTCCGCCATTGCGTAGGTTTTATAACGTTCGTCAATTAACTGGGCCAAAATCTTGCGACTGTTGGTGTTCAGCAATTGCGGACGTGTATTTCGTGAATCAGTGCGTTTGACCAACAGATCCAGATCTGCCTTTAACCAGATTGATGTCGCGCGCGATAAAATCATTTTCCGAACCGCAGGGGTTATGAATGCGCCCTCGCCCTTGGAAATTATTTTTACTGTTGGCGGGGTGTCCAGGATGCGTTCAATAACGCGGCATTCGACGCGTCTGAATTCTTCTTCGCCATATATTGAAAAAATATCAACAACGCTGCAACCAGCGGCGGCCTCAATTTCCTTGTCGGAATCTATAAATGGAATCCCGAGTTTTCGTGCCAGTGCCCTGCCCACGCTGGTTTTTCCGGCACCCATCAGACCAACCAATGTAATTGGCTTGCTTAGGTTCGTTAATGTTAGTGATTTTTGATTCATGACATTTATCATAATAAAAAAACAAACATAAAAACAATAACTTTTTTTATGGTCTAAAATATGTTATAATATATATGAACAAAGTATGAACCCGAACTAAGAGAGAGAAAAATGATGAAATCAATTTTATATTCCAGTGCTGCGTTAGTGATGTTTTCTGCGAATTCTTTTGCTGGTGTTGCGCCTGTCAAAAGTTTGTACGCAAATGGAATCGTGGGAAATAATATTGTAAATATGCAGAATTTAATTATGGAAACCGCGATTAATAAATTTGGTCGTCGCGTTATGGATAATCGCAGTGTGACCGTGCCGGTTGCTGCCCCTGCCCCAAGTGCCGCAGATTTGAGTGTTTATGGTAAAATGCCTGTTTATGGCGAATACGGTGATGATGGGACGGTGTTTGGCCGCAGTGGCGGTGATTTTTATAAGGAATCCAACAACTTGTG
>JBKSNB010000030.1:0-2983 GCA_046882025.1 Alphaproteobacteria bacterium
TTTATTGTTGGTTTCCCTGGCGAAACAGATTCTGATTTTGAACAAACATTTAATATTGCGAAACATGTTGGATACATAAACTCATACTGTTTTAAGTATTCACCGCGCCCACATACCGCCGCGGCCATTATGCCAGATCAAATTCCTGAAAACATAAAAAGTGAACGGTTAATCAAACTAGATTCTGAATTAAATGAAATCCAACGCGCATTTAATCTGTCGTGTGTAGACAAAACGCTTACCTGTTTACTTGAAGGCCCTGACAAAACCGGCAACAACCTTATTTATCGCACACCATACATGCAACCGTGTGTTGTCAAGAAAACAGCAACCACCAAGACAATACAAAACATAAAAATCACATCCGCGAACAAGGCGTGCCTGTATGGCGAAACAATTGATTAAAACATTAACCTGACATCTGCGGTTATTTTACCAATCCACCCGATATCACTATCGAACACCCCAATCGATATTCCGCCACCCGCATCATCAGAATTCAACCACACCTTAACGCCAACGTTTGCATCCAGATATCCAAACGTATTAACCGAAATTTGCCCGTTATATCCATAAACGACATCACCTGTCTTTATCAAATAAGACACATCTGAACCAATGCGACCAAAAAATTCTGACGAACTATCATTTAATATATTCAAACTATCCATTCCTGCGCCAGCGAACAACCGCACATCAAAATTATCTGAGACAACAAATTTGTATCCACCATCCGCATACGCATAAAAACTATGCCCAGATGGGTTATCGACACCGCTGTTTCCATCAAACACAGATTGTATTTGAAACTTATCTATGTTTGCACCTGCAATACCACGAACAAAAATATTATCACCGACATAATCTATTCTTATATCGCCACCAAACATCATTGCATCATAATCATCTATATCTTTATCATACGAAATTTTATGTCCATAACCTGAAAGGGTAATATACAAATTATCCATAATCAGTGATGACAAATACATCTGGGCACCAATTGATTGAAAACCATTACCAAACAAATACACTGGTTTTACCATTATATTAAAATCGTTCATTAAATCATAACAATCATTCAAATTAAACATATTAACCACACGAACAGAATCCATCAAATTAATCGGATTCAACCTTACAGCCTCAGATAAGATATTATTCAATTCATCCCTGGTTAATGCAGAATCCAATCGCATCAACAATTCGTCATTTGGATTATTCCGGCGTATATCATCTAAAAATTCACCCATTTTATTATTCAATATATTTGAATAATTTGTTGCCCGATACCTATCTATATATAAGGCACTGTTACGTTCCGACAATTTGAAATAAAACAAAGGATCATTCCCATTTGACGCTATTTCAAATTTATTATTATTTAAATTCCACGAATAAAATATTGGTGAATCAAAATTATTAAAATCATCTGCGACATCTATCCATACAGGGTCGCCTGCCTCTAAACGTATCAGTTTATTGTGCAAATCACCCGAATCAAACTTAGAATCAACCAACAGATGTGTCATATTTTTAACATTTATAACATTTGCCTTGCCCGCCACATCAACAACCTTGGACAAAGAAACCGGATTTGATGCACCACCAACCAATAAACTAAAATCACCATCACCTGTTATATTTAATTGTTTTGCATCGGCATCTGATTTTATTACCTGAATCAAATTACCCCCAGCGGCAACATTAAAGAAATTGGTTATCGTTCCACTATTTTGTATACGCACTTCTGAAATATTCTGCACAACTATATCTGTTCCTGTATTAATATCAGCAGTATTAACATATTCACCAGTTTGCAAAGTATTCCCACCCGGCCCGGACAAATAATCCTGTAAAACATAAACCGCGCCCGCAGTTTTTATAAAGAAAAAACCAAATAAAAATATAAATAATTTCTTCATTACACAAAACAGGTTAGCATATAAGATTTTTTTCTTAAAGCATTAATTTAGGTATCCATACCTGTATTAAAAATAATTATTGTCTGTTAAACTCATATTGTTGACACGAAAAAGTGAATAACAAACTTTAATATTAAAGGAGAAAAAACAATGAAAAAACTAGCTATCTCAACATTGGCACTATTGATTGCGTGTCCTGCATTCGCTGGGGCATATTCTGAAGACCCAACAGAAAGCACATGGCAATTATGGGGCTTAAACACATATATTGGTATCCATGGTGGTTTAAGTTACACTAACTTAAATTACAGATTTAACGATGCAAAAGAAACAGCCGGCGACATGGTATGGCAAGGTCACGCATCTATGGGTTTGGAAGTATGCAAAACATGGCGCAGTGAAATTGAATACTCTATCTTTACCAAGGCGAAAGACACCAAAGATTTTGGTAACATCCAAGGTATTGAATTATCAACCAAATTACAAACATTGTTGATGAACAACTATATGGAATTTGGTGATTGGGATATTATCCGTCCATTCGTCGGTATTGGTTTAGGTGTTGCATTCGTAGATGTTGATGCAAGTGGCCCAGCATCTTCTTTAAGCAAAACAAAGTTTTCTGGTATGGGAACAGTTGGTGTAACATTTGATATGAATCGTTTTGCAGTTGATATTGCAGGACGTTATAACTATGTTGATGTCGCATCTGGTCTGCACAATTTTGGTGGGGACATTGGTGTTAGATTCAAATTCTAAAGAATCAAACAACGAAACAAATCGCCTGAAATTATTTTCAGGCGATTTTATTAATTAGCATCAAAAAAAGAACCCGAAAATTAAAAGGTTCTGATGTTATTACTAATTTAATTTAACCAAGGCAAGTTTATTTAATAAACCGGCTTCTATATCCGTTAACAAAGAAACCATACCTTCGTTCAAATCTTCATTTTTTATTGCATTTTCTATGAAAGAAATAACGTCTGTACACGTTTTTATTAAATCATCAGATATATATTTTGGATTCAAGATATCTGATTTAAAAACATCTTTATGAC
>JBKSNB010000031.1:0-4009 GCA_046882025.1 Alphaproteobacteria bacterium
AATGTCAATTCCAATGTCGCCGGTTCTTACCGACGAAGAGGTAAGGTTTATAGTGGAGGTTATAAATGACTGGAAATAAAACGCCGTTGGTGTCTATTTTATCATCAAGTTTTAATCATGAAAAATATGTAAAGTTTTTCATAGAAAGTGTTTTGGCACAAACCTATACAAATTGGGAACTGATAATTGTTGATGACTATTCCAAAGATAATACAGTTGCCGAAATCAAAAAATTCACAGATCCGCGTATTAAATTGATACAACAGCCGTTCAATACCGGAATAAATTACGCGGGTATGACTTCGTTCAATGCATCCCGGGGGAAATATGTCGTACAATGCGCCTCGGACGATATGCTGACACCAAACTTTGTACAAACTGTGGTTGATTATATGGAACAACACCCAAATGTTGGTGTCTTTTATCCGGGATTACAGTGCATAGATACGGAAAATAATATCATTCCAGATAAAGAAATAGCATCTTACCAAGGATCAAAATACGAATTGTTAAATCGTTTATTTTATAATGAAAATTGTCTTACATCGCCGGGTCAGGTTACAAGACGCGAAGCGGTTGCGGTAATACAACCGTTGGACATTGCCATATCTCAACACCAAGATTACAAGGTTCACATAGAATTATTATTGAACACGGATTGTTTCGTGTCCACGGACAAATTAGTGCTGTATCGTGTCCCGTCGGCAAAATCTGGAATTTCTTATCGCACAGAGGCATCTCAACGTCGTTGTGCATTAGAGGAAGATTTGGTTATGAACGCATTTTTGAGAATCGATAATTTCGATACTCTATATGCTATATTTGGAAAAGATCTTGACCAATTTGGCTCGGATTTATCTAAAAATTTTCAAAGGGTAAAGCCATTTGTCTTGGGTAAGTTGGCATTGAAATCTGGTAACGAAGCCAAAAAAATATGGGGGTATAAACAAATTGTTCGTTTTATAAACACCATTGACAATTACAAACTGGTGCATGATTTATACGGCTTTGATTTTCGTGCTTTTCTGGATTTGGCGAATGAATTTGATGTAAACCCGTTCTTTATCAAATATCAGAAATATAAGAAGTTATTTAATACGACGATTGCAGCAACAGTTATATTGTTGATCGCTTTTGTTTTGTATATGGTTTTGAAGTAAGGGGTAATCGAAATGTATAAACTTAAAAAGTTCTTTGCGAATTTGATACCATTTAAAAAAGTACGGTGCAAAATCAAGGGAAAAATAAATCGCAAAAAAACATTAAAGGATTTTTTCGCGTCAATCAATAATTTGAATTGCCAGGTTGGCAAGAATTCGTATTGTGACAAGACTGTTTTTGTTGCGTCGAATAAAACCGTGATTGGAAATTATTGCTCTATTGCTGGCGACGTTATCATAGGTGCCGGCGACCATCCATTGTCGTTTTTATCCACTTCGCCGTTTTTTTATTTAAAGTTTCTGGGCTGGGTGGACCAAGATCAATGGATAACCAAAACGGAACCGTGTCACATAGGAAACGATGTTTGGATTGGTGACCGGGTGTTCATCAAAGCGGGAGTAAAAGTTGGCAATGGTGCGGTACTGGCGGCGGGTGCCGTTGTTGTCAAAGATGTTCCGCCATATGCAATCGTTGGCGGGGTCCCCGCAAAAATAATAAGATACAGGTTTACAGAAAAACAGATAGAAGATCTTGAAAAATTAAAATGGTGGGATTTAGATGAAGAAATTATCAAACAAATTCCATATAAAAATATAGACCAAGCCATTAAGTTTCTAAAAAAACAAAAAACCATAGATTAGGTGTGGTTATCAATAATCTATGGTTTTTTTGTTGTATATCAAAGGTTGCCCATGCCTTTGACTTCGTAAGAGCCACCACAATCTACACTTCCAATAAGGTTTTTTGTAAATCCCATAGAGGTTTTATTTGTATATCTCCAACCTTGTGCTCCACTATGATCTGCAAATCCAGACAATATTTGATAATTTGTATTGGCCATTTCTAAAGGAAATATAATAGATACACTGTCGCCACCAACAGCAATTGTTCCCCCCATTTCAACCCAGCCTGATTTGTATTTACGATACCATGTATAATTATTTTCTGCGGTGGGGGCTTGGCTTTCAATTACATAATCTATCATGCCAGTTGTTCGTGTGTCCAGACCATTAATAGATGTTGTATGTCCACCAACAGTGGTGTTCAAACCGTCAACAGTGGTATCTAAAGCACCAATAGATGTTGTATGACCGCCGACGGTGGTGGTCAGGTCGGTTACGCGCTGTTCCAGGGTGCCAATATCGCCCAATGCCCTTATTTTTGCATCTATATCAACGATTTCATCATGAATTGCCGATATACGTGCGAGTATTATTTCTGTAGATTCTTTATCTGCGATTTCCGCGTATTTTGTGGTCAGGTCAGACAATTCGTCTTTGCGGTCCTTGATGACCTCCATCAAATAATTCAAATCTTGATTTAGGGTCGTTGGATCTATTTTGGACAATGGTTGATAGTCCACAATGCGTTCCAATGGTAATTGGCGTGCAATCGTGATGCAATCTAGTGATGTTGGTGCGACTTCGAACACTACTTTGCCACCGATATATGGAATATCTGGGCCCAAACCGCCGGGCGTTCCGATAATACTGTAACCCGTTGCCGCAGTATTATTTATGGTAACCACAACATTACTATTTTCAAAAAAGGGGAAATTAAAGAAAAATTCGGTTGTTGTTCCGTTCCCCATATATGATACTTTTTGCATAAAAAACTCCTTTGTTATAACAAAAAAAGCCCCAGCGCAAAGCCAGGGCAATAAAAAAACAGCTGACAAAATGTCCGCTGATTTGTATATATTATACCACAAACAGCACAAAAAATCAATAAAATTAACGAATTAAGAAAAACACAAAAAAATTAAAGTGCTCTGCCCGTTTGGGTGAACGCTACGTTGGGCACTAAAAATTTTTAAACCCGCACTTTATTATGCGGGTCAACAAATTTTTGTGGTGGAGGCACAGGGACTCGAACCAATGCCTGTTTCCCGCTATTTTTTGCCCTTAATTTGACATTTTTGGGCTTAAAAACACTAAAATGCCTGACACTTTGCTTGGCACTTTTATAATATAACGTGATTTTTACCCAAAGCACAATGTTTTTTACCACCCCATTCTATCTATAAATCTGGATAAGGTTGTGTGTTTAACGCCCATGATTTTGGCAATTCGGTATTTAGTTAACCCCATATCTAACAATTCTTTAACTTTTTTTGTGTTTCTGGACAATTTTAATTTCTTTGAGTGTGCACTGAATTGTCTGCATAGCTTTTACTAGAAGTCCTCAATGCTAAAAATATTACAGAGACGATAAACATTCTTTGGTGCAAAAAAACTTGATGTCATATGTTGCAATGGTATAGTATTCCCAAAAGCAAAAAGGGTTAAATATGCCGTTTGAATATAAATTACCAAAATCTGATGGTTCTGCTTCGATATATCAGTCAAACACCAATTCTGTAATAATAGTTGGGGCTAACGGCTCTGGTAAAAGCCGTTTGGGTGCATGGATTGAATTACAAGACCCACAAAATATTCATAGAGTATCCGGTCAAAGAATATTAAACTTTGATATGTATGTTCCTTTAAAATCAGAATCTCAAGCCAGCAAAGAATTATGGTTTGGTAGGGATAACGCCCACGAAAAAGAGGGAGGACGTTGGAAATATAATTCATATGCAGGAAAATATGACTATACAACACAAGTTTTAAATGATGTTAATTCTGTTATGTCTTTTGTATTTGCTAGAAAGGCAGTTCAAGATTCTGATTTTAAGGAACTATATAAAAACACTCAGTTGGGTAACAAAGACGATTTACAAACAAAAGATATTATTGATGATTTGGTATATATTTGGAACAATGTCTTCCCACATAGAAAAATTATTTTAAAAGACAATCAAATTATGGCTCAACTTCCCAGTTCTACGAAACAATATAAAGGAACA
>JBKSNB010000032.1:0-1884 GCA_046882025.1 Alphaproteobacteria bacterium
TCAGAAATGCGCTGGTACGTGCCAATTATCAAAATCTGGGAAAAAATATCCCATATAGTATGGAATACCTAAACAAGTTCTTTGGTAATTTGTTACTGGGTGAGAAAAATCGCCTTGACGATCGCGAAATGCAGATAAAAGAAACAAGGGCAAAAACTACCCGGAAAACCACCCAGAAAACTACCCGGAAAATTTTGAATATGTTGGCGAAAAATCCAAGCGCAACACGTGCCGATTTAGCAAAAGCGACAGGTCTTAGTACAGATGGAGTAAAATGGAATCTGGATAAATTAAAGAAGTCGGGACAAATACGTCGCATTGGTCCAGATCGTGGTGGTCATTGGGTGATATTGAAGGGCTAAACTGTCGGATTTAAATGTTTTTACCTTACAGGTTTGATTTCCATACCGACAACGGATTCGCTGGCTAGTTTTTCACGTGATACGAATTTTGTTACTGTATTTATCAGTTCATCAAGATTTGCAAAACCACTGCGCCGAATATCAATCTTTTTAAATAAAGATTCAAAATCTGGCGCAACATGCATATTTAAAACTTCACAAAGTATATGCGCGTCTGGATTTTCGGCATCAAACAATAAAAATTTATCCCCAATTTTTACTTTTTTACGCTTTTCATCATAGGCACGTAATTCAGTATTGCCTGTAAACACATTGATTTTTTTGATATTTTATGATATAATGTTTTCAAGTTTAACGGCATGTTTTGTGCCGTTTTTTATTGCCCGCTTGTTGTGGGCTTTTTTTTATTTTAACACAAGGAAAAAAAACATGAACAAAACAGTAAAAAAACAACCTGTTGTTGATAATCGCAAACAAGACATCATTCATAAAACCATGGCAGAGGAAGGAGAATATGTTGACAACCCAAAACTTATTGATCAGCCAACAAATGTAGGAATAACACAACCAACATTGGATAAATACAATGCTGATCATCCAGATTTTTATTTTCCAGATAATGTAAAAGACCTAACCGGCGAACAAGCCCAACAAATATACGGTGAAGATTACTATGACAAACGCCGAATTGACGAAATAGAAAACAAACGTATTGCTAATGCTATATTTGATATGGGCGTTATGAGCAATTTCAATAATGTTGGAAAAATTGTTCAAGAAACATTGAACAATTCAATGAATGCAAATCTAACAATAGATGGCAAGATTGGTGACAATACCATAGATGTTTTAAACAATATATCCGACAATAAAATTGATGATTTTATGCAAAAGTTAAAAGAAAACAGAATTAAATATTTACAGAGTTTATCTGGCTGGGATAAATATGGTTGCGGCTGGACAAATCGTACAAACAGATATTGATTGTATAAACAAACACTTGTGGTTTCTTTTGCGGATAGAACTGCGGACTTTATAGAAAACATTTTAGAGTACGAAAAACCAATAACAAACGGTAATCTGATGCGCGAGGATACTGATGGTGTGAATCAAGAAAAGTTGGCTATACGATAGCGCAATTTTTTTGCTACACAAAGGTTACATAATAAAAACAGCAATATAGCGGCTACACTGCCCTATTCAAAAGACGGACGATTCATGGACCACACATAATCCACAAAAACCCAAGAAATCTAATTAAATCGTTCATTTATGACCGTTAAATACGAAACATATATTCAACACCGCTTTCCTGGGGGATTAAGGTCAGTGTTTTGTTTTCTAAATCATACACGGATGTATGCGTTGTGTACCATGTTTTACCGTTTCTTTCATGTTTATTAAATTCAGAAATCAGCGCATTTACCAGTGGTTCAAAATCTTCAACCGGCGATGAAATTGTTACATCCTTGTAAGCAGGACTAAAATCACCAACATATTCAGAATACCAAAATGGCGTCGT
>JBKSNB010000033.1:0-3210 GCA_046882025.1 Alphaproteobacteria bacterium
TTCCTGTAATGTTGTTATTATAGGCAAACGTCCTATCAATTCTGGAATAATACCAAATTTGACCAAATCTTCGGGTTGAACATCTGGTAAATAGTTTTTATTTGCACGTTCGGCTTTTGATTCAACATGTGCACCAAAACCAATACCCACACGTTCACACGAACGATTCGCAATAATTTTATTCAGACCGTCGAACGCACCACCACAAATAAATAATATCTTGCTGGTATCTAATTGAACAGTCGCTTCGCCAGGATGTTTACGTCCTGCGCCACTGGCGGGTACATTTGCGACGGTTCCTTCTATTAATTTCAATAATGCCTGCTGAACACCTTCGCCAGAAACATCACGTGTCAAAGACGGATTTTCGGACTTTCTGGATATTTTATCAATTTCATCAATATAAATGATTCCACGCGAAGCACGTTCCACATCGAAATTTGCATTCTGTAACAAACGTGTCAAAACACTTTCCACATCATCGCCGACATAGCCCGCTTCGGTTAATGTTGTTGCATCCGCAATTGCAAACGGCACATCCAAAATACGCGCCAATGTTTGCGCAAACAATGTTTTTCCTGTACCCGTTGGCCCAATTAACAAAACATTTGATTTTTGTATTTCAACATTTGACGTTGATGCAACCGTATGACGTTTATAATGATTATACACCGCAACCGCCAATGTCCGTTTGGCATCATCCTGACCAATAATATAATCATTCAAGAAATCATATATTTTATGTGGCGTTGGCAACTGAGTTGTTTCTGTGTTAATTGCTCCTTTCAAATCGTCCGCCATAATATCGTTGCACAAACTGATACATTCATCACAAATGCATACATTACGACCACTAACTAATTTTTTTACCTCATAAACCGCCTTGCCACAAAAACTGCAAAACTGATTTGCTTGTTTTGTGTCTGATTCTGATGGTGTTTTTTTATCGTCACTCATATCTCTGCCATTCCAGTTAAAATATTATTTACGTTTCAAGATTCCATCAATAAGACCAAAATCTTTGGCTTCATCTGGATTCATCCAATTATCGCGTTCCATTGCATTAAACAATTCTTTTTCCGATTTGCCCGTAAATTCAGACATTTGCTTAATTAATGTTTTCTTGTTTTTCTGATACTGGGTCATACGAATTTCCATATCGGTAATCTGACCCTCAGCCCCTGCGAGTGGTTGATGTATCATAATCTGTGTATTCGGCAAAACAAACCTTTTACCCTTGGTCCCCGCCGCCAATAATACAGACCCCATAGACGCAACCAACCCCATACCAATTGTTGATACAGGTGATTTAATATACTGCATCGTATCCATAATTGCCCAACCCGCCGAAACATCACCCCCAGGTGAATTAATATACATTGAAATATCTGCGTTTGGATTTTCAGATTCCAAAAACAACAACTGCGCAACAACAGTATTTGCCATCCCCGGCTCAATCTGCCCAGAAACCATAACAATTCTGTCACGCAAAAGGCGTGAATAAATATCAAAAGAACGCTCACCACGCGGCGATTCTTCTATAACCATAGGTATCAATGACATAACATATCCTTATATTTGATTGCTTAATTATACCATAAAAAAATCCGATTCGCGAATTTATCGTAAAAATAACAAGCACAATCACAAAACTACATTTTCAACACAGAAATCGCAGGCAATTCCCGTCCTTCTATAAATTCCAAAAACGCGCCACCCCCGGTTGATACATATGTCATACAATCACGCACCCCGACGGCATCCAGTGCGGCAACCGTTTCGCCACCACCAATAACACTAACCAGCCCGTTATTTTGTGTTTGTTCTGCGATAGCACGCGCCATATTAAACGTTGAATACCCCCAGCGATCACCCCATTCCGCCATACCAAATGTTCCATTCCAAATAACAGTTTTGGCTTTTTTTATTTCCGACACATTACGTGCCGTCGTTTCAATTCCTTCATCAATTATTACATCCGATGCGTCAATCGCATCCGCCATTTTATTTTGCCTGATTGCATCAGGTGCAAAGGTTTGCCCCACACCTTTATCAATCGATAATAAAATTTCACAGTTATTCTGATTTGCAAAATCTAAAATCTCTAATGCTGTTTCTTTTTGATCAGGTTCATACAAAGAATCCCCAACATTGTTTCCGCGCGCATACAAAAATGTTGTTCCCAGCGCACCACCAACAATCAATTTATCTGCTAATTTACACAAAGATTTTAACACCCCTATCTTGGTGGATATTTTACTGCCCCCAACAATCGCCAATAATGGATGTGTTGGATTTTCCATCACAGATGAAATATTTTGAACCTCTGCATTCAATAAATCACCCGCGTAAGACGGTAAAAATTTTGTAACCCCAACCGTACTGGCCGCCGCCCTATGCGACACAGCAAACGCATCGTTAACAAACGCATCAAAACCATTTGCCAATTTTGCAGCAAACGCTTCATCATTTGCTTCTTCGCCAGGGTAAAATCGCAAATTTTCCAACAACACCACATCACCATCATGCATATCGCACATAAAATCACGCGCCAGACAATCAGGAATAAATTTGACACGCATATATTCCGCCACAGGTTTTAACGACATATCCAAATTTACCCGCCCCCCCGGACGCCCCAAATGCGAACACACAACAACACGCGCACCCGCATCACGTAATTTATTTATTGTCGCCATACTCTGTTCTATACGAAACGAATCTGAAATTTTACCATTCAGTATTTGTACATTAAAATCATCACGCAACAAAACAAACTTACCCTTAAAATCAATACCATCAATCGTGCGCAGTTTCATTTTTTATCCTTTCTTTAACGGGTCCAAACGTTTTTCTATAATGAACATTTATACCATATTTATCAATTGCTTGCAAATGTTGTGATGTAGGATACCCCGCATTTTTATCCCAACCATATTGCGGGTATTGTTCCGCCAAAGTGCGCATAATTTCATCCCTTGTTTCCTTGGCAATAATAGATGCCGCCGCAATAGACAACGATTTCGAATCACCTTTGACTATCGGTGCGCCAACCAACCCGATTGGCATACGATTCCCATCAACCAAACAAAATTCAGGTTTTATTGATAACGCGTCTACGGCCCTGCGCATTGCCATCATGGACGCATGTAAAATGTTCATTTCGTCTATTTCTGACGGGCTGCACATACCGACCGCCCACACCGTATT
>JBKSNB010000034.1:0-2993 GCA_046882025.1 Alphaproteobacteria bacterium
CATTAAATATGCGAAAAGTTTCTATATTTTGCGATCCAAGCAATGTAGCATCCCGCAGACACGCTGAAAAAAATGGTTATGTTCTTGAAGGCGTAAACAGGGAATGCAATCTGTGGAGTGATGGCAGTATCCACAGTAACGCTATGTTCGGTAAATTAAAATCAGAATACAAATAAATCACACTATTAAAAACGGCCCAAATGGGCAGTTTTATCTTTGTTTGTTGTAACTATTTATATACGCATATACTTTCTTTTGCACGTCTTTGGATGCTATTTTCAGCACATTGCGTCGTTTACCATTTATATCAAACGTCAGCATTTCATTTAATAATGTATTTTCATCAATTTTTGGACATGCACAGATTAAGTACTCTGAAAGGAATTGTGAATTTCTGACATATTGATTCTCGTAAGTCACACTGTTTGATCGTAGTTGTGACAAAATCTTTCTAAATGCTTTGTCGACAACTTTCTGTAAATCATAAGATTCGCTTATACTGTATGACATATATGGGGAGCCTATACCTGTTCGCAAATATGGCGTCATACCACCTGCCTGTGCTAATTCTGCCGCCATACGTGCAGACACTTCATCGACAGCTTCAATAGCCATTGTTAGCGAACCAAAATAGTGTGTTTGAAGTTTAAGATTAAACGCATGTCTAATTTCATGATAGTCGTTATATTTTGTTTGTTCGTTTAGAAAATTTGCTGTGTATTTACCTTGTTCTGTTCCAGACACATCACGAAAATAATGTCTAAGCACGGTATTATCATACATGTTATATTGACCGTCGTCTGCTTTGATATAACCGGCTTCAGTGACAGTTATATCAACTGTGTCACGAAAAAGTTCTGTACGAAAGTTGGCTGCATCATCAACAACACTGGCACGAATTTGTTGCTTTTCATTAGCTTTCTGTAAAAACACTAAACCAGCACCAACCGCAACGGAACAACCGGCGATTTTTAAATATTTTTTAACATCTTTTTTTTCACCAAACATAATACCCTCTTTTATTAACTTATTTGTTATAAGCATATATAACACAAAAGCACAATTTGTCAAGACAAATTGTTAAAACAAAGAACCAATTCCCATTCCGCAAACACAAAAAACTGCCCAAATGAGGAATTTTTTTATTTATTAATCTTTTTCTTTATTTCACGAATACGCGCAAGTATTTCCCGCAAATCAGAATCATCGGCTATGGGCGCGGGTCTGTTTTGCACTTCATCCGCCAAAACAATGCATAGTGTTGCCAACAGCGAATTTTCAGATAATGGGCCTATTTTATCCAAAATCTCACGCGCACGCCGGTCCACCATTTTACCCAGGTCAATCAGGCGACCTTCCTGGCCATCTTCGCAACCCATCGGATAGTTTTTATTTATAATTGGTATGGAAACAACACTCATTCTGCATCCTTTGCCTTTAACCTTTCCAAAATGGATATCGACCTATCAATCGTTTTGACCGCCATCATATTTTTAGCACGCAGGTTTTTTACCTGTTGGGTTAAAATCGCAACCTCTAAATCCGTTTGACGCCCCGCGGTATCCGCATCACATTGCAATCCAGAAACGGCTTTTTCCAGGTTATCTAGTTCTTGAAAAATCTGTTGTTTTAAATCACTCATCCTGATTGTATTTTAAGACATTTTTTATATGCGTTCAACCTTAAAATGTGTTATAATATGTGCCATAGGTTTTATTTAACGTTGGGCGATTAATCATGAAGACAAAAATTATTTATGTTTCTGGTGGCAATAAATTTAATATAGCGGACGTTCGCGCCGCATTTGAAGAGGTTAGGCAATCATTGTCTTTTGATGACGACACTGTTTTATTTGGTGTGCCGGTTGATTGTGATGATGACCTGGGGGGACAATTTGAATCTGTACAACAAATTGATGAGAAATCTGATACAGACACTGTTGTCGATGAGGCGCCTGCCTTAGAGCCAACACCAGACGTCCCGGTTGAAAAAAAACGCGGTCGCAAAAAAACAGTTATTGAACCGATTCAAGAAGAGGCAGATGAAAAAATTATTCCAATACTGTCCATTCTTGGTGGGGACAATGAAGATGAAAAACACACCGAACCGGAACCAGATAACCCCACGACTGATGATACAAATATTGTAATTACAACCGAAACAACGGTTATTTCTGAACCTGACGATGTGGTTGATTCTGTTGTTGAATCTGTGGAGGTTGATCAGATTATTACCACCGATGCCCCAGCAGAAACGTCAGAACCAATTGAAAAAACATTGAAAGAATTGTTGGAATCTATGGCACCGTTAACCGAAGACGAAAAAGAAAACGACGCTGAGCCAGAATTAACAGATTCAGATGTTCCCTATGATGATTCCGCCGAAGATGCAACATTACAGCAATTAGCAACCGAATTTATCGAAAGTCAGGATAAAATTAACAGTGCCACAAAAAGTACTTCGCGCAGTAAAATTGGCAAGTTAAAAAATATTTTACCATTCAAAAAAGCAAAACATGACGAAGGTGGAATAATGGGTGACCTGTTTGGGTGGGCGGGTGTTGCTGCCAATGACGAAGAATTTGCTATGCCGGGATTTCTTGATTTATCATCAAAGAAATAAAAGATATGGATATAAATTTACTGGTTAGAAATTTAATTGATATGGGATATAACGTGCGCGGATACGATGATACGGCGTTGTATATTCTTGACCCGTCCTGTGTAATAACTGGATTCACAACATTTTTAGAATACGCCTGGGTTATATTGATTGCACTCGCCGGATTTATGTTGTTCGGTTGGGCAATTGGTATGGTGCGTGGCGCAAAAAACGACATATTTATAAATCTGCGAAATCTGGGGTTGATATTTGGAATTGTTGGCGCGGTAATTCCGATTGTCAGTTTTATTTGGGGTGACAATATAACCCAAAATGCATGCGAAATTATCACCATACCTATAAATCGAATTAATGATATTTTGGATATAGAA